>DAOUZE010000373.1 GCA_030665765.1 Filomicrobium sp. | reverse complement strand
GAAATCCCTGAAGAAATGATTGAACGCCGCCTCAACGCGGCGGGTTCGGTCAAGGGGCACAAGATCTCGATGCTGCAGGATTTGGAACGCCGCCGCAGTCTCGAACTCGATGCACTCGTTACTGCAGTCCAGGAGCTTGGGTGCCTGACCAATGTAGCTACGCCTGCGATCGATATCGTGCTTGCTATGATCCAAGAGCGGGGCCGTCAAGCTGGCCTCTACGATGGCTGACCGGCTGATTATACATCCTATCTTTCCGCAGGAACCTTTTTCCCCCGAACGTCGGTGTGTTCGCCGTCAGCATTCACAGGACAGATTGAGCCGATTGCGTAAGTGTTGATGGGGAACAATCTATCCTTCAAGCTTTTTTCAGTGATCATAGTCCTGCGGAAACATGTTGCGCATCATGAAGATGTAAGTACGCACGTTGAAGGCAGGCCCTGCCCACAGCCCCTCGGGACCCTATCGCTCCCACCATGCTTAAATGGTATGATCGCTACCCGCCCAGTGCTCTCGATGCACTTGAGGATCATCGGCACAAACCGCACCGTCTCTGGAACCGCATCTCTGACGATGTGCGCGAGAAGTGCCTCGACATCGCGCAGGCTCAGAGGAAAGCGAAGGTACAGCCAAACCGCTTGCTGGATCACAGCGACCGGCAAGCGATGGTGACGATAGGAAGAACTGCTCACCGGGCGTTAACAGCATACGGCATCAACTGAGGTGGCGCGTTACCGTGACAACACCGACGCGTGTCACATGAGACAATATATCGAAGCCAGACCAAGGCTATTCAACGAGGTCATTAGGACTAACAAAGCAGTGGGGATACCCGTAACCCCACCGCCAAGGCAGTCCCGAACATGGAGCCCCGCCCAGTCGTACCGCCACATACATGGCGCTCGCTATGGCACGATACGCCTTGTCAACCGCATCCTCTTCCACCTCGTAGAAAACGGCGATTTCCGACAGACGTTTTCTCCCTGTCTCGATTACGCACTCCCTTAGAGCCCCGTCGGCAATCGCTCGATTAGCGAAGCTCTTTTCGGGGTCGAAGCTCGCTCCCGCTGAGTGGTAGGCCATATCGTGAATGACGCAGCATTTTTCCCAGGGCGGTTCTTTTCCGTGGGCTTCGGCGAATGCTGGTAATTGGTCCGCGACAATGGTCCAGGCAGAAGACAGACCGCCGCTGCAGCCGTCGGTTGTGAAAGGGACAAGGACGCTATCACTATCGCCCCGATCTCGCGCGAGTGCTCTGTGAGCTGGAAGCTCGATTTGTCGTTGTATTGAAACATCGATTGGTTCTGCTGTCGCAATAGGCGATGCCGACAGCGCGAGGAACACAAGACTGTTAAGGAGACGTATCACGGTACCCACCAGTCGGTAACGACAAGCCCAGCCTCTCCGCCAACAGCAAAAGCAAGCGCTGCGCCGAACTCATCGACGCGCGCTCCGCGAGCACCTGCTTGGCTATCGCCGGTTCATCCGTAATAATTCCATCAACGCCCATCGAGATCATTGAAGACATCTCAAGCGGCTCATTAACTGTCCATACGTAAAGATCTTTCCCGGCCGCCTTGGCGTTCGACACCAGCCTCGGGCCAACTGTGCCCGCACTTACGGCAACGAAATCACCTTTTAGACCGGTAAGGTCGCCAATAGCTGTAGCGGCAAGGACGCCAGTTCGCCAACTGGGCCGGATGGCCCGCACCTTCAGAATAGCTGGATACTTGAGCGACATGAGCGCCACCTGGTCGGCCATGCCGGCCCTTTCAATTACGGTGACCGTTCGAGCCTCAAGATCGACGTCGTGGCCATAATACTTCAACTCAACTAAGATTTTGGCGCGGTTCCGTGCGACATTCAGCACTTGGGCCAGCGTCGGTATACGCTCTGAAGCGTAGACAGGATCAAACCAACTACCGACGTCGATCTGCGCTAGATCCTGCACCGTTGCATCCCAGATCTTCAATTCACGTCCCGCAAGCTTCATGAAGTCGCTATCATGGATGACGACCACTTCACCGTCGGCCGTCTCCTGTACGTCGATTTCAATCCAATCTGCTTTGTCTTCAATGGCCTTGCGAACGGACGCAAGTGTGTTCTCGGGGCGCGCGCCAGCCGCGCCCCGGTGAGCGATAATCTCGACGTCATCTTCCGTCTGAATTCTCTCCAGCATGAGGCCTCCGGAAACGAAGCCGAAGATGGCTAAGATCAGGCAGGCTACAAGCACAACTGGAAAAGAAATTCTCCTTATCTCCGTGGTCGCAGAAAGAGGTTCGGTCGAGTTCAACTCGCGATACAGCGCGTCTAAGATCGAGGCCAACGCGCCAAGCGAAACGGCAGTCACCACCATCCCGGCGAGGGCCCAGGCTCCGGCGAGCACCAGAACAATCGTAAGCGAGGTGCGCAGTCCTTCGAAGATCCCCGGCACGACTTGCAAGAACCAACCAAATATGACCGCTAGACCGATTACGAGACCAAGGTGAATGGCCAATCCGCTCAGCAGCGTACGTAAGAGACGCTGTCGCTGCCCAGTCATCTGCTCCCGACTTTCAGAGAAGGCTGCATTCGGCCTTATCCCCGCGAAGAGCACCATATGGAGTGACAAAGCCCAACTCAGAAGAAACCTCACTAGTATTATGGCCGCCACAAAAGACAGGACGCCAATGATAGTGGCTGCCCAATAGAATTCAGGTGGTCGCGCAGAGAGATAGTAGTTTATATCGTGAGTCCCCAAGAGCTGGTACGCTACAAGGAATCCCGCCAACGCAAAGGGAAGAACGATCGCCAGTATTCGTAGCGCGAGAAGCGCGGCAAAACTCAATAATGCAACTAGACGGCTGGCCATGATGTACAGCGCGGTGTAGAGCGCGCCGAGCCCTTGGCTAGTTCGGTCGTGCAAATCCACCGCCATGGCCGTGAAGCCAAAAAATGAGCCAATTAAGAGGATGGCGGCGATGCCAATTGCCACCAAAAATCCAATGGGCGTGAGGAGAAACTGCGCGATATCCAGGTCTGTCAGGGCCGGCTGCCCGGAGAGGGACACACCAGCAGAGGTAAGAGCTCCTGTAATGGGCGCAATGAGAGCAATGCTCAAAAGCCGAGCGCCTAAATAGATGGGAACGACAAAGCCGCGTCGGCTCCACGCGCTTAGATAGGCCTGAAGTGCATTCATCGAATGACCTCCCTCCGTCCTGAAAACGCCAGGCTCGATCTAAGTAGCTTGCGGTGGTTAGGACTAGTCGCGATCTATAGCAGCATCAATCCGAGTGGCATTGTCACATTAAGCGAAATTGGCCCAATATGGACAATCGACCGGCAAGCTAACCCTTTGAAATACCACGCGTCAAAATCAGCGACTGTCGTCAAATTCCAGTCAATCAGACTTAATGTGACAACGCCGTCGCGGACGCTCTTGTCTGCGCTGCCCGGACGGCGCTCATTCCTGTCAGTCATCGTCTCCCTCCTCGGGGCTACGATGAACCGGAAAGTCTCTCTTACGCAATCAGCTCAATCTGTCCCGTGAGTGCTGACGGCGAACATCGCAGAATGTGGGCCCTGATAATGCCGCTGCAT
>DAOUZE010000522.1 GCA_030665765.1 Filomicrobium sp. | reverse complement strand
ACTGGTTCTCTTGCGCGCGATGGAGCGTCACGGCTTTCGAAATTATCGTAAAGAATGGTGGCACTACAGCATGAGCCTGCCCGGATACTCACATCCACAAGATTTCCAGGTTGATTGAAGGGAGATGTCTTTGGTGGCCTGTCCGCAGACGCAATGCCAGTCTTCAAGCTCGCCTGTTCCGGCCCCTTAAAACTGTGCCATCATTTTTGGTGGATTTCTAAGGATGGTGAGATGGCTCGGAAGCGATAATTAGACGAAATTATCTTGAGGCTTCTGCGTGAGACGAGTAGGCCTGCTGCCATCAATAATTTCCTTGCACTGCGGTCGCATTCGTCTCGTTACGGCACTATCGAAGCAAGGTGGGTACGGCGCGAATGCCAGAAGCCCTCAGGAGTTGGCATGGCCTAAGCGGGCAGGTTCAGGTGTCATCGCAGTCATCCGTATCTCGGATTAAGTCGAGATTGGGCGGCTCCTGTAACCGGCTCATGTCGTCGGCACGTTTCAGAATATTTGAGCCAAACCGCTGCTTGAGTTCATCAACCGCGACGTCCAACCGGCGTTTGTCGGCACCTTCTCCAAATAGGTCCAGCTGGGGCGCTTTGTCTGCGGAGACGAGATCGAATGCGGTCAGGCCGACCAAGCGGAATGGTCCGGCATGCTGAAGCGCATCGAGAATCATGCAGGCATCGGCGTAGAGCTGGTCGGTGACATCTGTAGGGTGCCCGCGCTGGTGCTGTCGGGTCAGAATTTGAAATTTATTTGTTTTGAGCTTCACCCGCACACCAGACGCGACGTAATTCTGGCGCCGCAGGCGTCTTCCGATTTCTTCCGCTGAAAGGCGCAGAAACCTTCGTATTTCATTTTTGTCCGTGGTGTTCTCGGCAAGAGTTCTTTCTGAGCCGATGCTCTTGGAAGTTCTTCGACCCTCGACGGTTCGCGGATCTGTCGCGTGGGCGAGCGCATAAAATTGGCGCCCCGCGCTTCCCAGCTTATCTTCTAGCCAGCCGGGACTAGCCGCTGCAACATCGCGAATTGTGTGGAGGTGAAGAGCATGTAGACGTTTCTCAGTCTTGGGTCCGACGCCCCACAATCGCGAAACGGGCAGAGGAGCGAGCCAAGTCTGCGCCTCGCTTGGCGGCACGATAGTCAGACCATCCGGCTTCTGGTAAGCGCTTGCAACCTTCGCAACGTATTTGGTTGCTGAGATCCCGACAGATACCGTGAGACCTCCCGTAACTTCGCGTACCGTCTCCTTTAGCTTCCTCCCAATTGCAGGCGGCTCGCCGAGAAGTTGCTCACAGCCGCTAAGATCAAGAAATGCCTCGTCTAGGCTGATTGCTTCAACATCCGGGGAAAAATCGGCAAATACTCCCATAATCAATTTTGAAATTTCCTGGTAGCGCCCAAGCCGGGGCCGGGCGATTACGGCATCCGGACACATGCGCCGCGCCTTCACCATAGGCATGGCGCTGCCGACCCCAAACGGTCGGGCCTCATAGCTCGCTGTAAGCACGACGCCTCGATTGGTAGGCGATCCAACAAGCACTGGCTTGCCACGCAGGGAAGGATCATCCAGCTGCTCAATTGCAGCATAGTACGCGTCCATGTCTGCATGGGCGATGACTTTCGGCCAAACTGATTTGTCCGGTACCATAGCGAAGCTACCTTAACCGAGCGCGGGTCTGTAGGCGAACTTGCACTTGACGAAGTGCGAGGCATGGCGCCCATCGTCCACGAGTTGCTCGTTTGTGACTGCGAGTGCTGATAAGAAGTTCTTGAGCTTCATCAACTTTTTAAA
>DAOUZE010000325.1 GCA_030665765.1 Filomicrobium sp. | reverse complement strand
CGTGATTGCGCGGCGTAGCCGGCCGCAATGCGATGTGATCATCGGACAGGTCGAAATCAAACAGGTCAGTCTTCATCGGGCTCGCGTCGGCTACTGTTCATCCATTCGATCAGTCCCGCAATACTGACGCCCACCCACGCGAGCATGGTGAGTGATCCACCCACTGGGGCTAGCATCGGGAGCGGCCGGAACTCAGCAAGAACGCCTAGGCCGACGGTGCCGACGAAGAGTGTGGCGCCTATCAGCATGGTTCCTACAATCGTCTGCCACAGCCACGTCCGCCCCACGTGCAAGGAGATAGCGATGATGGCGAGCCCCGCCGCAGCGTGCACCATGGCGAGTTCGGCAGCCGCTCGCAGAGCTTCGCTGCCGTCAACATGAGCGGCCGCTGCAGCAAGGCCGACACCTGCGCCGCCGAGAAGCCCGGCGACGGCAACCAAAGGAGCTGACGCATTGCTCATAGTCACCTGTATTTCCTTTTTATTGCGCCACAGCGTTGCCATCACTTGCTCCGGCAGTTCTTTGGAGCTGGGAAGAACTCGGCGGTGCAATTGAGGTAGTGCGGAAGTCATAACTCCCTGGCCAACCGCTTGTAGCAACCGCTGCGACCTTTTGCGTTGCAATTACCGGGTCCACCGTGTCAGCCGCAGCCTTTGCGACTGACGTCACAGGCACCGCCGGACTTTCGGGCTTCTGCCAGTTCCGCCGCACGCTCAAGCGAGCCGGTGAAGCACGCCGGGGCTGCTGCCTTGAGCGTCAAGGTATCGACTACTAACGCGAGGAGCGAATTCTTGAATTGTAACATGCGCTGCACTGCCAAGCTCGTGGGGGCCCGTGGAGCTTGGTCGGTGAAGCCAGTTTCTGTGTTCGTGCACTGCGCTTAAGCGTCAGCAGCGACTTTCATGGAAACCATTCGATCGGGATCCCGAACGGGCTCACCGCGCTTGATTTTGTCGACATTCTCCATGCCTTCGATGACCTTGCCCCAAGCGGTATATTGGCGGTCCAAAAACGAGGCGTCGCCGAAGCAAATGAAGAATTGCGAATTAGCCGAATTGGGCGGGGTGGCGCGAGCCATTGAACAAACGCCGCGCACGTGTGGCTCGCCGTTGAACTCGGCCGGAAGATTTGGATAGTCCGAGCCACCGGTGCCGGTTCCCATGGGGCAGCCCGTCTGCGCCATGAAACCGTCGATTACACGGTGGAACGCGATGCCATCGTAAAAGCCTTCGCGCGCAAGCTTCTTGATGCGCTCAACATGCTGAGGAGCGAGATCCGGTAGCATTTCGATGATAACAACGCCTTGCGTTGTTTCGACAATGAGGGTGTTCTCGGGATCTTTAATATCAGCCATTTGGCTTCTCCAATTTCGTGCTGGGACGATGGTTCGGGTCGCCCTATTTGGCGTCGGCTTGGATGTAGACCTTCAACATTTTGTCGGGATTATCGACCTGGCCATTGTTCTGCTCGCTCCCCTTTTTGACTTTGTCAATGTTGGTCATGCCTTCAATCACCTTGCCAAAGACCGTGTATTGGCCATTGAGATGCGGCGATCGCTGGAAGGTGATGAAGAACTGGGAGTTCGCTGAATTCGGACTTTGGCTGCGGGCGGCCCCTAGGGTCCCGCGCTCAAATGGTGTCAGCGAGAATTCGGCCGCGAGGTCTGGATATTTTGAACCACCGGCTCCTGTTCCAGTTGGATCGCCAGTTTGCGCCATAAAGCCTGGGATGACTCGGTGAAAAACAATACCGTTGTAGAAACCTTCGCGGGCCAGTTTCTTGACGCGTTCGACGTGCTTTGGTGCAAGGTCGGGGCGCAGTTGGATCACCACCTTGCCGGTCTTGGTCTCGATTACCAAGATGTTTTCTGGGTCCTTCGCATCAGGCGCGGCTGCGTTGGGTTCGCCGGGTTGTTTGTTGATTTGGGGTTCATTGGCGCATGAGGAGAGCGACACAGCAAGCGTCAGCGCGAGGAAAGCTGTTGTTACGGCGGTACGCAGCAAGTCTCTATGCTCCTTGATCAAGCCCAGGATCTGAACTGGCTGAAAGACCAGCTGGACGGTGCGTTGGCCGCCGTTGAGAAAAATCCGGCGGAAAATCCTGCGCCTTATGGCGGGAATTCGATGCGGCGGCAAGGGCGGCCATAGCCCGGGAGGTCGGTTCGGTCGTCAGTTAGCAAACCGGAAATGCATAACGTCGCCATCCTTGACTAGGTATTCCTTGCCTTCGAGACGCATTTTTCCGGCTTCCTTGGCACCGTTCTCTCCACCGAAGCCGACGTAGTCGTGATAGGTGATTGTTTCGGCACGGATAAATCCTTTCTCGAAGTCCGTATGAATAACACCGGCAGCCTGGGGAGCTTTGGTGCCGACTTCGATGGTCCAGGCGCGTGCCTCCTTTGGCCCAACGGTAAAGTACGTAACTAGCTCCAGCAGTGTGTATCCGACCCGGATCAGGCGGTTGAGACCCGGTTCTTCGAGCCCAAGCTCCTCTAAAAATGCCTGCTGTTCATGCTCATCAAGACCGGAAAGCTCGGATTCAATCTTGGCGGAGATTACGACGTACTGGGCACCTTCGGCGTCCGCCCTTGAGGCGATCAATTTGGAGAATTCGTTTCCATCGCCGGCGGAGCCTTCATCGACATTACAGACGTAAAGTACAGGCTTTGCCGTCAACAGCTGCAGAAGGTCGAAGATCTTACGCTGATCATCAGTGATCTCGGCACGACGGGCTGGTTGGCCTTCGCGAAGGACGGGAAGCACCTTGTCGATGACGGCCAGTGTTATCTTGGCTTCTTTGTCTCCAGTCTTGGCCTTCTTCTCCAGGCCCGTGCGGCGGCGCTCCAAAGAGTCGAGGTCCGCCAGCATTAGCTCAGTTTCGACTGTGTCTGCATCCGCGATAGGATCGATGCGACCCTCGACGTGTGTGACGTCGCTATCTTCGAAGCAGCGCAGAACGTAAGCGATCGCGTCGACCTCGCGGATGTGCGATAGGAACTGGTTGCCCAGACCCTCGCCTTGCGAAGCACCACGGACTAGACCGGCGATGTCTACAAAAGTAAGACGGGTTGGGATGATGGCCTGCGACTTTGCAATCGCCGCCAGCTTTTCCAGACGCTCGTCGGGGACGCCGACTTCACCGACATTCGGCTCGATCGTGCAGAATGGATAATTGGCTGCCTCGGCGGCAGCGGTTTGCGTCAGCGCGTTGAACAGCGTCGATTTGCCGACGTTCGGCAGGCCGACGATGCCGCATTTGAAGCCCATGTCTGTCGGTTTCCTTATCGTTTCTTCGAGTTTATGGGTGTGCTACATCGGCTCATGCGTAACGGCAATCCAGGAACCCGCGCATCGTGTTCAAGCACCCTCATTGGTGTCTCGCTTGGCCATCCATTTCTTCAGATTTTCGGCGAGCGCGTTTTTTGCCTTGGCAATACGTTCCCCCGCCGGATGACCAGCCGCCGGCTTGGCGCGCGGCGTCTTTGTCGGCTGCGTTTTTCCCGCTGCCCGAGGTGACGTTTCATCGAGTGCACCAAGATCGCGGGCGACCTCGGCGGTAAAACGCGGGATATCACCCTCGACCAGCGACGGCGCCGCCTTAGTTATCGACGTGAGCAGAGGATCAAGCCAGTCGTAGTCGGCCTTGGCGAAATCATGCAGGACATAGCTAGATACCAAATCTTTACGGCCTGGGTGGCCGACGCCAATGCGAACGCGGATGTAGTCGTTGCCCAGATGCGAGGAGATGGAGCGCAGGCCGTTATGACCGGCGTTACCGCCGCCCGCTTTTGCCTTCAGCTTGCCGGGAGCCAGGTCAATCTCATCGTAGAAAACGACAACGTCCTCTTCTGGGATCTTTAGAAACCGGGCAGCTTCACCGACAGACTGGCCCGACTCGTTCATGTAAGTTTGTGGTTTGAGGATGAGCGCGCGCTCGGACCCAATGCGGCCTTCGCTAACGAGCCCGCGGAACCGTTTACGAAACGGCGTGAATCCATATTCATCGGCGATACGGTCGACGGCGAGGAAACCGACGTTATGACGGTTGCGCTCGTATTTTTGACCAGGATTACCGAGGCCGACGATGAGCTTCATGGGCAGGTTCCCAATTGCCACGGGCGGCAGCGAGCCGCCTGTGGCAAATCAGTTCGGAGAGAAGGCTATTCCTTCTTCTCTTCAACTTCG
>DAOUZE010000459.1 GCA_030665765.1 Filomicrobium sp. | reverse complement strand
CGGTACGATCGGTATCCCTTCGACCAGGATGTATTCCCAAATATCCAGCTCGGTCCAATTCGACAACGGGAAAACCCGCATGGTCTCGCCTGGCGACAGCCGGCCGTTATAAATCTGCCAGAGTTCGGGCCGCTGCCTTTTAGGGTCCCAACGGTGGTCGGCCGTCCGATGTGAAAAGACCCGCTCCTTGGCACGAGATTTTTCTTCATCGCGTCGCGCGCCACCGATCGCGGCATCGAACTTGTGCTTCTCCAATGCCTGGCGCAGCCCTTGAGTTTTCATAATATCGGTATGCAGGGCGCTACCATGTGAAAATGGGCCGACACCCTCAGCAACGCCGTCCTCATTAATGTGAACGATTAGATCCAGTCCGTAACGCTTTGCCGTGTCATCGCGAAACTGGATCATCTCCTGGAATTTCCAGGTCGTATCGACATGCAATAGCGGAAACGGCGGTTTTGCGGGGTGGAACGCCTTCAACGTCAAATGAAGAAGAACCGAAGAGTCTTTGCCGATCGAATACATCAGCACGGGCCGGTCAAACTGACCGGCGACTTCCCGCAGGATATGGATGCTCTCAGCCTCCAAGTCCTTCAAATGCCTGCTCTTGTGCACAGATCCTCGCTTGGTTGCGGTTCCAAGGGCGGCCGCCAGCCGCGATACCGACGACTCTCTACAGCCATGTTGAAAGACTGCCAAGCCGTCCAAGTGGCGCGGATGAAACACGAGTGTGGAAGTCCCAAGTTCTCGGTCTGCTAAAGCAATTTTTTTCGGTACGGTGCGCCAGCGTGCGATGATAAGCTATGAACCAATGTATCATCCAAAGGCATCCATCGACCGGAGAGTACCGCTCAGGGAGCCGCAGCATCGCAAATCGGTATAGACGCTGGCCTTGTCCCACACCAGCGGTTCTTGGCTGCCGGCCGCCGTCGTTCAAGACATCTTAGCCCACCCACTCGAAGGCTTTTTCCAGGAAACGTCTCCCACCCGCGTCTTGGATCTCGCCATGGGCCATGATGACACGCTCGACGTCCCAAGCCATCATTTTGTCTCTCGCCCGGCGAGTCGCTTTCCGGTCGAAGAACGTCAGCCGCCATTCGAGCGGCGCATAACCGCGACCTTCAACGATCCCCCAGCGCTTAGCAATCCATCTTTGCCACGGCTTCCTGTTTTCATTGAGAAAACAGTCGCTGAAATTCTCTGAGAGATCTGCAAGAATCACCGTCCGGGTTGTCCTGTGAAAGAAAACGACCTCGTCTAAGATCGGCGATCCATTGAACCAAACTTGGTCCAAACGATCCGCCCATTGTAAAGGCGGTTCATCCCCCAGTGGCGTCTCGAACGGCAAATCGATACGCTTTCCGACAGTCGATCGAGGTCCCCAAAGCTTGGCCTCAGGAAAAGCCTTGTGCCAAGCGCTGAGGAACAGATGGTGGATCTTATTGGGGCTGACGAAATGTGCCGGCTGACCAAGCTTCAGGACTTCGTCTTTGAGGTCACCAGTCAATCGAATCGGCGACCAAACCCATAAACTGCCGTCGGCCAGACGTACAATAACGCTTCGCGTCGGGTACGCGAAGCCATAAAAGTTGACGATCTCCCCTTCCGCAATCCATAGATCTTCCGCAAACTGCGCAACCATCATGACGCACCCATCCTTATTGCCCTTAAGTCGATGCCAATGAAGCGGTACATATTCGAGCACTGTTCGCTTTGTTTTCGTGTTCGAATGACGGCGGCACTGACGGGGCTCGCCCTGGAAGAGAAGGTCGTCCTCGACGACGATACCGCCACACGCGTGTCACTGGTCGGCAGACGCGTGATCCCGATCCTGGTCAAGGACGGTGGCACGGCTATGCTCGAGAGCATGGATATGGTCGCATACCTCGACGCGATGGAGGATCCGGTTTTGACCGGCCACGAGCGCCCCCAGATTTCCGCCATCGAGGCAAGGCTTCTCCGAACGATGGCTCGCCTGACGATGACGCGCTATCCCCTGCTCGATCTGCCTGAATTCGCAACGGTTGCCGCTCGTGACCACTTCACCGCTCGCAAGCGGAAAAGCTTCGGTGATCTTGCCGAACTTCGCGACCGCACCCGCGAATTGCTCGGCAGTCTGATACCGGCACTCAACGATCTCGACCCGCTGATCGAAAACCCGCGGGCGATCAACGGACGCCTTTCGCGGGACGACGTCCGCATCCTGCCACTGTGAAGTCGGCTGCCACGGTGCTGGGACTGGAATTTCCGCAGCAAGTGCGGGACTACTATGAGACAATGATAAAACGGACCGGGTTCTGACCTCTCTCGGTCATCTAGATTCTGCTATGAGAACGTTGGCGAACACGGGCAGCAGTTGACGTGTCTCAATGCCCACTTGTATGAAATATGTTATAGTAATGTTATGCGCTGAGAGACGACAACTTATCAATATTGGATCGGAACGAATGGTTGCGACAAGTCAAGTTGAACAAGACAATACTGAAAGCTTCGTCATCAACTCCGTCGTTTTCGATGCCCCTTGGAGCTGGCTTGCTGCCGGTTGGCGAGATCTTACCGCGACGCCGGTACAGAGCTTAAGTTACGGAGCCGTTTTCGCGCTCGTTTCAATAGGCCTTGCCTATGGGATGACGCAATTTGGCTGGCAATCGGTTGTCATC
>DAOUZE010000182.1 GCA_030665765.1 Filomicrobium sp. | reverse complement strand
AGGCGGCGATCAACGTCGATATGATTGTCCAGAACGTCACGCCCGACGGCGCCCACACCGACCTGACTTTCACGGTTCAGACCTCCGAATTGCCGCGCGCCCTTGAGGTGATAGAGCAAGTCAAACGCGATCTTGGGCATTTCGAGGTCCGCAGCTCCGATGACGTCGTCAAAGTCTCGATAATAGGTATTGGCATGCGCTCGCACGCTGGCGTCGCCTCGCAGATGTTCAAGACGCTTTCCGGTAAGGGTATCAATATACTCGCGATTTCGACTTCGGAGATCAAGGTAAGCGTACTAATTAACGCGGATTATGCAGAACTCGCGGTACGCGCCCTTCACGAAGTTTATGGGCTTGATGCACAATAGTTATCGGGCCACAACAGGGAAGAACTTGGCGGCGCTGGGCAATCCCTGGAATACTGGAAACTGGCGGTTCCGCGGAAGCGGTTGTCACGGTCGTAAAGTTCGTCTCGGCTGAGGCAACAGGCGCGCCGCGTAATGGCGGTGTCCGGCCATACACCGGAAGGCCCCGTGAGGGCGGGCCCTAATGAAGCACATAGTAGTGAGGAGCCGCCGGCATTGACGCAGGCCAGAAAGGTTCTGCGGTGCCGGCTGCGTTAGCGGCAGTCGAAATGCACAGTAGACGCGGAGAAGAGCCAGGATTCGTGGCGTCCGAGCCGGCGCTGCGTATAATCATGCGCCGACTCCGCGAAATCATGGCGGAACCAGGTGATGACCAAACCCGGCTCGATAAGATCGTCCGTCAGATCGCCGGCGTCATGGTTGCCGAGGTGTGCTCGATCTACCTGAAGCGACGCGATGGCTCATTGGAGCTCTATGCGTCCGAAGGGCTGAAGCGCGAAGCTGTCCATGCCACCCGCCTCAACCGCAATGAAGGCCTCGTCGGCCGTTGCGCCGAACAAGCCGCCCCGATCAATGAGCCTGACGCGCAGGCACACCCAGCCTTTTCATACCGGCCCGAAACCGGCGAGGAAGCCTATCACTCGATGCTGGCTGTCCCAGTGTCCCGTTCAGGCAATGTCGCCGGCGTCCTCATAGTGCAGAATCACACCCGCCGCGAATACGCCGAAGAAGACATTGAAGTCCTACAGGCGACCGCCATGGTTGTTGCCGAGCTGCTATCCTCCGGCGGCGTTGCTGGTTCCGAAGCCGATATCGAGCTGTCGCGCGCAGCCTCGGCCGTGATTCAGGGACAAGGCATGGCCGAAGGCGTCGCCCTCGGTCACGCGGTGCTGCATGAACCGCGTATTGTCGTGTCGGTTCTGCTCGCCGAAGATCCCGCCGTCGAACTGTCGCGTCTCGAAGTCGCCTTGGAGCGGCTGCGCTCTAGTATTGATGAGATGCTGGCCCATGAGCGGCTGTCGGCAGCCGGCGAGCACCGCGATGTCCTGGAAGCCTACCGTATGTTCGCCCACGACCGTGGCTGGCATCACCGTCTGCGAAGTGCCGTGCAGGATGGACTGACCGCTGAGGCCGCCGTCGAGCGGGTGCAAAACTCGACTCGGGCAAGAATGCTGCGTCAGATCGATCCCTTCTGGAGTGAGCGGCTGCGCGATCTAGATGATCTGTCCGACCGGCTTTTACGCATTCTGGTTGGCCGCGCCGACGAACACGGACAAAGGAGCAACTTGCCGGATGATACGATCCTGATCGCCCGCACGATGGGTCCGGCCGAGCTTCTGGACTATGACCGAACCAAGTTGCGCGGGCTTATTGTCGAGGACGGAAGCGCGCAAAGCCACGTCGCGATCGTCGCCAAGGCGCTCGGCATCGCGGCGATCGGCCAGGCACACCGGATCGTGGAGCACGTCTGCGATGGCGAGGCCGTGATCGTCGATTCGGAGACGGGCGAGGTGCATTTGCGGCCGTCTAGCGATGTCATTGCCGCCTTTCAAGACAAGGTGCGGTTCCGCGCCAAGCGTCAGCAGCGATTCCGCAGCCTCCGCGAACTGCCCGCTGTCACCAGTGACGGCCACCGGATCGAACTATTCTTGAATGCCGGCATGCTCGTCGATCTGCCCCACCTTGAGGAGTCAGGCGGTGAGGGCATTGGGCTGTTCCGGACCGAGCTGCAGTTTATGCTGTCCGATAGGCTGCCACGGTTAACCCGACAGACCGAGGTATACCGGTCCGTGCTCGAGCAGGCCAAAGGTCTCCCAGTTGTCTTCCGAACGCTTGATATCGGTGGAGACAAGGTGCTCCCCTACCTCGACCGATTGCCCGAAGAAAACCCTGCGATGGGCTGGCGGGCTTTACGTATGTCGCTTGATCGGCCAGCTCTTTTCCGGACGCAGGTGCGCGCGCTGTTGCACGCTCACGATGGACGTCCGCTTTCGTTGATGGTGCCAATGCTGACTACGGCATCTGAGATGGACGCGGTTCGCGTTCTCATCGATAAGGAATTAGATCACGCCCGCCGCCATGGTCATGCGCTACCTGCGACGATGTCAGTCGGCGCCATGTTCGAAGTGCCAAGCCTCCTCTTCGAGCTAGACAGCATCATGGAGAAAACCGATTTCATCTCAATCGGTTCGAACGACCTAATGCAGTTCTTGTTCGCCGTTGACCGTACCAGTGCTCAGGTCTCGAGCCGTTATGATGACCTCTCACTGGCGCCGCTCCGCGCCCTGCGCTCCATCATCGATTCGGCCGCCAAACACCAAGTGCCGGTAACCGTTTGTGGCGAAATGGCCGGTCGGCCGCTGGAGGCCATGGCTCTGATTGGGATTGGCTGCAAGTCGCTATCGATGGCTGCCTCGAACATCGGACCGGTCAAAGCCATGGTACGTTCGCTCCCGGCAGCGAAGTTACGGCGTGAGCTAGCCAGTTGGCTCAATGATGCCCATTGCGACGCGCGCGCGGCGCTGTCAGCCTTTGCCGAGGAGCACGGCGTCGAGATATAGCTTCGAACTTCGGCTGCGTGTAGGCGCTGCTGGTACCGCCTTCGTGGCTCAGGCCCCGCAATAATAACGTGGAGATCGGAATAAACGCGAATGCCAGCTCTGCCGCAGGAAAAACTGGACAAAGTCGTTGAGCGCTGGGAAGTCATCCAGACCGAGCTCAACGCCGGCCCCGACCCGCAGTCCTATGCACGCCTCAATAAGGAGTTCGCCGAACTCGATCCTCTTGTTGCGAGTATTCGGGAGTTGCGGGCTGCCGAGCAGGAACTTGCAGATCTCCAGGAACTCGCCAAGGACGCCACCGCAGACGTAGAGATGCGTCAGATGGCCAATGAGGAAGTTGGCGACCTGCGGCAGAAACTCGTCAACCTGCAGCAAGGCCTGCAGGTTCTTCTGCTACCCAAGGACGCCGCCGACGAACGCAGCGCCATCGTTGAAATTCGCGCTGGTTCGGGCGGTGATGAGGCCGCCCTTTTCGCTGCTGATCTGTTTCGCATGTATCAGCGCTACGCGGACCTGCACGGTTGGCAGACGGAGATTATATCGGTCTCGGAGAACGATCTGGGCGGATACAAGGAAATCGTCGCATCATTCACCGGCCGAGGCGTTTTTGCGCGCCTGAAATTTGAATCCGGCGTCCATCGTGTTCAGCGAGTGCCCGAGACCGAGGCTGGCGGCCGCATTCATACCTCCGCGGCAACCGTCGCCGTCCTTCCGGAAGCCGAGGACGTTGACGTCGAAATCCGTAGCGAGGACATCCGCATCGACACCATGCGCGCTAGCGGCGCCGGCGGTCAGCACGTCAACAGGACCGATAGTGCGGTTCGTATCGTCCACATCCCAACCGGCATTACGGTCGTCTCGGCAGAAAAATCCCAGCACCAGAACCGCAGACTAGCCATGAAAGTGCTGCGTTCGAGGATTTACGAGCAGGAGATGGAGCGCCGGTTCGATGCGCGGGCGCAGGTGCGTAAATCCCAAGTCGGCACTGGAGACCGCTCTCAGCGCATCCGCACCTACAATTTCCCACAAGGGCGGGTTAGCGATCATCGCATCAATTTGACGCTGCACAGGTTGCCGGAGATTATCGCTGGCGACGGGTTGGGCGAACTGATCGAGGCCCTAATCTCCCACCACCAGGCGGAGCAACTTGCGGCTCTTGAAAATGAAATCCGTACCTAACATAACCGGGAAGCAGCCCGCATTTGACCTGCACGATGGCATGACGTTGGCGCAGGCGGCCCGCAATACAACGCAGGCCCTGCAAGCGGCGGGGATCGATGGCGCCTCCCGGGACGCGCGTGCCCTGGTCGTCGCCGCTAGTCGCCGTCCGGCGCTCGATCTCATCGCGTATCCTGATGCCGACTTGAACGACGCGGCAGCTGTCCGTTTGGAGTCGATGGTGCAGCGTCGCATGCGGTGCGAACCTGTCTCCCGCATCATTGGGGAGCGGGAGTTTTATGGCCGTACCTTCCAGGTCAATCGTGCGACGCTGGATCCGCGACCGGATACCGAAACCCTTGTCGACGCAGCACTGGAGATTTCGGCGCAAGAGGGTTTTCGTGAGCAACCCATAAGAATTCTGGATATCGGCACCGGCAGCGGCTGTGTGATCATCACCCTCCTGGCTGAAATCCCGTCCGCAAGTGGTGTCGCCACGGATATCAGCCCGGCGGCGTTGGCCATAGCAGCGGTTAACGCCGACCGGCTTGGCGTCGCCGATCGGTTGGAGCTACGCCAGGCCGATGCTCTTGAAGGGATCAATGATCGATACAGCCTTATAGTCTGTAATCCGCCCTACATACCGAGCGCGGATATCGCCAGTCTGGCGCGGGATGTACGCGACTACGATCCGGTATCTGCGTTGGACGGTGGGTCGGACGGAATGCAGATCTTTCAAAGAATTGCACCTCGGCTCCAGTCGGTGATCGGCTCAGGCCAACCCCCGGGTTGGGCGATCTTTGAGGTTGGAGCGTATCAGGCATCCTCGGTCGCGGACATCCTGGCGGCTAATGGCCTGCCGGCCTGCCGGACCTGGAAGGACTTAGGAGGGCACACGCGCTGTGTGGCCGTTCGGTCACTCGGTTAACGCCACAGAGAAAAAAGCTTGGCTTCGAAAGCTGATGAAGCTACTGTTCACGCAATCTTAAACGAGATATATTGCGTGGTCGGCTTTTGCCTGAGTGCAGGTATTCTCGTTCCGCGGGTCCGTCGAGCACAGCAGAAAGTCTACTGCGTGGGTGTTCGTGGGGTAGGATCGAAGCGCCAGACCTTAAGGGACAGCTCGTCTCCACAGCTCTTTAGCGGCCAGACTAAGTCTTGGCCCTTTTCTGAGACTGTGTCGTGTTTGAGGAGATAAGCTCGTCTGATCTGTTCGGCTTGCTTTGAAAGGCGTATTGGCCTGCGGATTAGGACTTCAATCGATCTGTTGAAGGTTAGTGATGCGCACGTCGGAACTCGTGCCGCGCGCTGGTGGAATTAAGAAAGTGCCTCAAGCTCTGGGTTAGAGGCGTCGGCGCGGCTTTTGTTGCGCGGTCGGGAGGGTCGGATTTGGCTCCAGTTGAATTCAAACCTGAAGGACGAGATCGACTGAACGTCTAGTTTCGCCCACAGGGCAGCACATGTCGACGCGGCTGGTTCTCCTAGGAGGCTGGCTGGCACGATTTAGAGACTTAAGAGAGAGACCGTGAGTATGCGCGAAAGGTCGTACCTAAAAAACTCCATGGACGGCGATTCGATCCGTTCCGGTAGTGCGACGCTACGGCTGTAATGATGCGCCAAAGGCGTCAATGGACCTCCAAACTTTTCTAGAAGAACCAACTGAGAGAACGACAGCCCATGAGGCAGGGACAGCAACACCGCCGCGGACGTAATCGCAGCAACCGCAAGGGGCAAAGCCCGTTGACACGGAACTTCGAGAGCAGCGGACCCGATATAAAGATCCGTGGCACTCCGGCCCACGTCGCCGAAAAGTACATGTCGCTCGCACGCGATGCACTGTCTTCAGGCGACCCTGTCCTGGCGGAAAACTATCTCCAGCATGCCGAGCACTACAATCGCATCATACTTGCTTACCGCGAACAGCAGGGTAATCAGCCCGGCGAACAGGCCGCCGGCCGCCAGCGCTCGGAAGGCTACTCAGGCGACGAGTCTGGTGACGAGGCGTTTGATGAAGGCGGTAGCGAAGATACCGCCCGTCTGGTGCAGCCGGGTGACCCACAGCCCGCACTCGCGAACGGCGAAGCACCGCCTCGGGCTGAACGTAGTGCCGAACGGGGCGAAGGTCGGCGTCAGCCCCGCTCCCGCTCGAACGGACAAACGCAACAGCGAGACGGCCGCGGCCAGCGCGAGCCGCGCCGCCGTGAGCGTCAGCGTTTCGGTGAATCCGATCAGCAACCCGACTTTCTGCGCCGTTCGGTGAGACGCACCCGTAGCGAAGAAGGTGCTGAAGGCGAAGAAGCGCGGTCGGCGCCCGAGACCGCCGAGATTGCAAGCGAACAGGACTGAAGTCGGATTGGGCTAGGCAACTGACCCCGGCCCAAAAATCCGCGCGAAGGCAATCGCATCTGCTTTTGCGGGCCGGCCACCTAGACCGTCCCGATACTGGCAACGACATCGTCAGCCAAGGCCACATCTCCAGCCTTGCTGACACGCGCATAGACCCCGAAATCCGAATGCCCTCGGCTCCGCTCTAGGATCGCTGGGACCGCCATGTCCCGCGCGGCGGTCTGTGGATCGACGGTGGTCGCAGCACACCTTTGCGTCCTTTCGATCACCTCAAACCGTGCCCCGCCGATATCCAATGTCTTGTCCAGCCAATCGAATTCGGCCCAAGGCGCAGCCCCGTCGATAATCACGTTGGGCCGGAACCGCAGAGGGTCGATCGTCCGGCCCGCCGCTCTTTCCAAGTCTCTGACCGAGGCCAGATTGACGATGTGCAGGCACTTCGCCGCGATATCCGAAAAACTGTGACCTGGAGCCGATACGATTTTCGGTGGCCCGCGCAGGCTTTCTTTCATGTACGCGCCGAGGAACTGCTCGATCATCTGGCAGCCAATGCGCGTCGACAGATTGCCGCGTGCGACCTGGCGCCCGTCGCGGCGCAAGGTCAATGTCGTGGTCTCCTCGTC
>DAOUZE010000342.1 GCA_030665765.1 Filomicrobium sp. | reverse complement strand
AATGACGTCCGACCACACAGCGCACTTGGGTACCAAACCCCGTCAGCGCTGCTGGGTCGCTCACCGGCAACGAGCCCGCCATGAGCGATAGAGCCGGAAAATTCTACCTCCGAATGGTCCAAGAACAGGGTCAAGTTCAACCGTTACGGAACCTCTACATCGAAGTGGCCCATAACGAGGGGGCTGGACACGCTAGCTCGAAACAGCCTCTAAGTCGTTGTTTACTATGAATTTTAATTGGTGGGCGGTACTGGGGTTGAACCAGTGACCCCACGCGTGTGAAGCGTGTGCTCTACCGCTGAGCTAACCGCCCGTATTTATTGATCAACAAGCGCTAAGACCGCACTGCTGAATCGAGGTACTAAAAAACGAAGTTGCCGTGTAATAGGTATCGGTATCGGGCTGTCAAGCTGACCAAAACCAATCTACTTTTCAACCGTCGTTCTTGATCAAAAAGCGGAATACGCCGCCCGCTTCCTCCTGCTCAAGCAGCGTGGCGCCCGTTGCCTTGCAGAAGACCTTGAAATCCTCAACCGACCCCGGGTCCGTGGCTAGCACTACCAGTGTCCCACCACGCGGCACGTCTTTCATCGCCTTTTTCGCCTTCAGCACAGGGAGAGGGCAGGTCAGGCTTTTTACGTCAAGTGTCTTGGAGGCCACGGCCATGCTTAAAAACTCCGAATTCCGGCGTGAAGCGTGATTTTACGCTATCAACGGGGCCTTCTCAAGCCACCCAAAAAGGTTTGAAGCCCACTTGAACAAATTACCTTCAGGTTGCCTCTGAGCATTCAAAGTCTGGACAACTCGGTCGCGAGATTGCCAAAAGTTCTTTAAGAGGCGAAAGAGTTTCCATTGAGAATGAAAAGAATCGGGTGCTGATGGGCAGAGTGCGGCCCTTGAGAAACGCAGCTTGGGATCATGGGCTGGGGGAGAGCGACCAGGATGACGACGGCGAGACCAGTTGAGCAGCGCCGCTCATTCCGGTTTTCATTCGGTCTCGACAAGCTCGGTCTTGTCGCGCTGGCGGCCCCGTATCTATCGGCATTTGTGATCCTCGTTTTATCGGTTCTGGCCGTTTACGGAGTGTCCCTTCTCAAGGTCGATGATTCTCTTTCCGAGCTGTTCCGCACCGACACGGAGGAGTTTCGCCAGTACGAGGCAATCGACCGACTTTTCCCGTCAAGCGAGTACGATGTCCTTATTGTCGTTGAAGGTAAGGACCTGCTCACCCGCGAATCTTTGAAAAGGTTCGCGGACACAACCATAGAGCTGCAGCTTGCCGATGGTGTCAGTGGTCTAGTGTCCATGTTGTCGGCACGTGGCAAGCCGGATGAAAACGGTTACGCCGCCCCCATTGTGCCTGATGAACTCCCCGGCGACGGTGCCGCATTCAGCGCCATCCTTGATTCGTTGCGCAACAATGACATCGTCAAAGGCAAGTTCCTCTCCGATGACGGCCAATTGGCGCTGATCGTGATTTCTCTAGACCGGCAGGTGGTTGCCGATCAGGGCTTGCGCCAGGTCGTTTACGGGTTGCGTGATGCCGCTAACGCTACGCTTGCCGGCTCAGGCTTGAACGTGCAGTTTACGGGTGCTCCGGTTATGCAGTTGGAGATCCGTAACGCTGTCGAGCGTGATCGCCTGGTCTACAACGGGCTTGGCTTTTTGGTCGGTCTCATCGTCGCCTATCTGTTCTTCCGGAGACTTTCCCTTACGCTCATAGCGGTCGCTGGACCAGCGATAGCGATCCTTTGGACGCTGGGTGTCATCGGCGCCCTTGATTTCCGCCTCAACCTGTTCATCAACGTCATCACCCCGCTGATCCTGGTGCAGGGGTTCTCTGATTCCATGCACCTCGTGCTTGCCGTCCGTCGCGGGGTCATGGCCGGTGAGAGCCGCTTTGCTGCGGCCCGCGCCGCAGTGCTCGACGTTGCGCCGGCGTGTCTCCTGACGGCGATGAATGCGGCGATCGCGATACTCTCGCTGTCCCTCGCCCAGTCAGCGCTGATCCAGACGTTCGGACGGGCGGCACTTCTTGCAGTCGGCATCTCCTATATTGCCGTCGCCGTGGTTGTGCCGACACTCGCGGTGCTGCTGGTTCGCAAGGAGACGAAGACACTCGCCCACCCAGAAGACGAGCGCGGTGGCGTCGGCCTTCTACAGCGCGTGACGGATCAGATCGTTGGCCTTAGCGCTAGCCGCCCATTTATTCTCACAGTGCTGGGTGTTGCTGCGGTCGCATGGACTGGTTGGGCCTATGCACAACTTGAGCCGCGATACCGGCTGGCCGACCAAGTGCCGGATCAGGAGCAAGCTCTTGCCGGTTCGGCCCGGCTCGATAAGAAACTGACTGGTGCCAATCCGGTTCACGTGATGATCGAACTGCCGCAACCTCATTCAGACAGCACTCAGCCAGCGGCGCTCTATGATGCAGAAACGCTGCAGGCGATCGCCGATGCTCATCGCATCCTTGAAGAGCGTGCCGGACTAGGTAACGTTTGGTCAATCGACAGTCTTCGCCGTTGGCTTGCAGAAGCCGGAGACGACAGCGTCGAGACGGTCAAGCGTTACGTTTCGATCTTGCCAGAACATCTCGTGCGTCGCTTCATATCAGAAGACGAACGCGCTGTTCTCGTCACTGCCCGCTTGCCTGATATCGACGCCAGCGAAATCCTGCCCGTGGTTGAAAAAATCGATAGAGAGCTCAATCCCGTTCGCAACGCGCACCCCGAGTACCGCATTTCCGTCACGGGTTTGCCTGCAATCGCCGCCCGCAACTCCGCAACCTTGATCAGCGAGTTGAACTGGGGCCTCGTCGGCGACATGTTCGTGATCTTCATCTTTTTGGGATTGGCGCTGCGTTCAGTCCTTGCCGGTGTCGCAAGCGTTCTACCGTCGCTGTTTCCGATTTTCGCCACCGGCGCACTGCTTTGGGCTGCTGGCGAAGGGCTGCAATTTGCCTCGATTGTTGCCATAACCGTTGCCTTCTCGTTGGCGATCGACTCGACGATCCACTTCCTCAACCGGTATCACCTTGAGGAAGACCGCCTCGGCGTTGGGCGCGGTAACCATATAGAAGCGTTGCGCCAGACGGCTCACCACATCGGACCCGCCGTTGTTTTGACAACCATCGTTCTGGCTCTCGGCCTCGGCGTCACCATGCTGTCGGATCTGCCCTCACTGCGGCTTTTCGGTCAGCTCACCGCGGTGTGCTTGTTTGCCTCGCTGATCGCCCAGCTCGTCATCCTACCGGCAACGATTGCGCTCTATCGCCGTTTTTTCCCAAAACGAGCTTGAACGGGATTCAGGTCAAGTCTCTTGACCTACCGGTCCACTGTGCGCTTTTCAACGTTCCTGGCACCACACAACTAATGTAAAGGCACACCGCCAACAGAGGAGTACGTCCGTGATCAGCAATACTAAAATCGCCGTATTCGCAGCAGTTATCGCATTTTCCATCGGGCTGTCAGCCAGCGCAGTATTGCAGGCCGCCGACAACGCCGAGAAGCCAGCCGCATCCAAAGGCTACACCGAGCAAGGCCTTCTCGATGCCGCTTACAACTTCTGCGCGACGGTGCAAAACCGCCATGCCAATTCTTGCGAGTGCGAACAAAAACTATTGAAGGATCCCAAACGATTCGGGGCTGAAGAACGCGAAATGGCCTTCTACTACTTCACCGACAAGGAGCGTTTCAAAAAGGAGTTCCAGGCACGGATTACCGCCGATCCAAAATGGCAGGAGGGTTTTTCTCTACGCATGTCCAACATGCAGGCGCTGATTATTGCTGCGTGTGGCGCATAGACCGTCATCCTTCTTGATATTGCAAATTCTCTTGCGACCTAGCCATGGAAGAGGATCGGGAGCAAGATCCGCTGAATTCTAGATCGGAAAAACTGGCCCAGATGACTTTTCGGTCCAAA
>DAOUZE010000065.1 GCA_030665765.1 Filomicrobium sp. | reverse complement strand
TCTTGCCACACATGATCTGCTGGTTGACTGCGGTGGGCAACCCTCGAACTTCATGGATATTCGCACGACTGCGACAAGCCTTGATATTGCCCACGGCTTTGAGATGCTGTTGAAGAACCCGCAGACGAAAGCGATCCTTGTTAATGTCCATGGCGGCGGCATGCAGCGCTGCGATACCATCGCAGAAGGTTTGGGGATTGCACTGCGCCGGCGTCCTCGGCGCTTGCCTATCGTGATCCGGATGGCCGGTAACAATGCCGCTTTCGCGAGGACTGTGCTCACCAATAACGGGGTGAAATTCAGCGAGGCCGCAACAATGCTGCAGGCCGCGCAGATGGTTGTTGAGCTTTCCAGGAAGGAGGCGGCGTAGTGGCGATCCTCATCACTCCGGAAACGAAAGTCCTGTGTCAGGGGATGACCGGTCGTACGGCCACGTTCCACTGCGCACGGATGCAATCCTACGGTACACAGTTGGTTGCCGGCGTTACGCCAGGAAAAGGCGGCCGGCGGCATCTCGACCTGCCGGTATTCAACACCGTCAATGAAGCTACTGAGGCGACAGATGCTGATGCAAGCTTGGTTTTCGTCCCTCCCGAAAACGCGGCCAGTGCCATTATTGATGCCATTGAAGCGGAACTCTCGCTGATTGTCTGTGTCACCGAGCGGGTACCCGTGCTCGATATGGTGCGCGTGCGTCAGGCGCTTGAGGGCACGAGTACGGTGTTGATTGGCCCAAATTCACAAGGGCTTCTGGCTCCTGGTATTGCGCAGATTGGCGTCATGTCGACGGTTGATGCAAAGCCTGGGCGGATCGGGATCGCTTCGCGGTCGGCCTCGTTAACAAGTGAGATCGTGGCGCAGACCACGCAGGCCGGTCTTGGCCAATCGACCACTGTTGGCGTTGGTGGTGATCCGATTCATGGAATCAGTTTGGCCGGCTGTGTGGAGCGCTTCATCGATGACCCGCAGACCGAGGGCATAATCATTATCGGCGAGATTGGCGGCTCGGAGGAAGAAGAGGTTGCGGAAATGGTTGGTCGGATGCGGCCGGCGAAACCGATCGTTGCGCTGGTTGCTGGGCGGCATGCCCCGCCTGAGCGGCGCATGGGGCATGCTGGGGCCCTGGCGACCGCCGGCTTAGGTTCGGCGCAGGCCAAGATCGACTCATTGGAGGCCGCCGGGGTAATAATCGCACCGCACGCAGGAAGCATCGGTGAAACGATGCGCGCGGCGCTTAATTGAAAGGGCGATCATGAGCGATAAGAACTCGAAGGGCGGCAATGGTAGCCAGGGAGGGAGTCGAAAGGCGATCCATCCGGGGGCGGGCCGCCGTAAGGCAGTGCCTTTTCCGAAGGGCCGCGTGCTTGATCCGACGGACCTTGAAGCCGTTGTCGCGTTGATTGGCGCGCAGCCCTACGAACGCTCTCTGCTCATCGAGTATCTGCACAAGATCCAGGATGCGGAGGGCTGCTTGCCGGCTGGGCACCTGCAAGCCCTTGGCGATCTGTTGAAGATTCCAATGGCCGAGGTCTACGAGGTCGCCACGTTCTACGCGCACTTCGATGTGGTTCCTGATGGAGCCGAGAAACCGGCAGCGACGACGGTCCGTGTGTGTGAGAGCCTTTCGTGCATGCTGGCGGGCGCGGAGGAGCTGATTGCGGCTCTGCAGTCGCAAGAGATGCCTAACGTGCGTGTCGTGCGGGCACCGTGCATCGGCTCGTGTCATACAGCGCCGACGTGTCATGTGGGACATCACCACGTCGATCACGCGAGCGTCGAAAAGGTCAAATCGCTGGCTCTTGAAGGGCACGTGCATCCGGAGCTTCCGGATTACCAAACGCTTGGCGATTATATCGAAGGCGGTGGTTACAAGGTCCTTCGCAGATGTCTCAGCGGCGACATTTCCGTTGAAGATGTGATTGCAGAATTATCGGATGGTGGCCTTCGTGGGCTTGGCGGGGCAGGCTTCCCGACCGGACGCAAGTGGACCTTCGTGCGCGCCGAAAAGGGGCCGCGACTGATGGCCGTCAACGGCGATGAAGGCGAGCCAGGTACGTTCAAGGATCGGCACTATCTGGAGACACGGCCGCATCAGTTTTTAGAGGGCATGCTGATTGCCGCATGGGCGGTCGAAGCGGAAGAAGTATTCATCTACATGCGGGACGAGTATCCTGCTGTGATCAAGATCCTCAATGACGAGATTCCCAAGCTTGAGGCGGCCGGTCTTATTCCCAACACCAAAGTTAGCATCCGGCGTGGAGCTGGAGCCTATATCTGCGGTGAAGAGAGCGCGATGATCGAGTCGATCGAGGGCAAGCGTGGATTGCCTCGACATCGTCCGCCATACGTGGCCCAGGTCGGCATTTTCGATCGCCCGACGCTGGTTAATAATGTCGAGACGCTTTACTGGATCCCGAAGATCATCGAAAAGGGTCCGGAGTGGTTTGCCTCGCAAGGCACCAATGGCGCCAAGGGTCTTCGCTCCTATTCGGTTTCGGGTCGGGTCAAGAATCCCGGTGTGGTGCTGACGGCGGCGGGTGTGACGGCACGCGATCTCATCGACCAATGCGGTGGTATGCTCGATGGACACGAGTTCAAGGGTTACCTGCCGGGCGGTGCTTCGGGCGGAATTCTGCCGGCATCGATGGGCCATCTTCCTCTCGATTTCGGTCAACTCGAAAAGTATGGCTGCTTTGTCGGCAGCCATGCCGTTGTGATCCTGTCTGACAAGGACCAAATGAAAGCTGTCGCGCTCAACCTCATGCGCTTCTTTGAGGATGAGAGCTGCGGGCAGTGCACACCTTGCCGCAACGGGACGGAAAAAGCTGTTCAGTTGATGAGCCAGGAGAGTTGGGATGGGCCCCTGTTGGACGATCTGTCAAAGGTGATGGCCGATGCTTCGATCTGTGGTTTGGGGCAGGCGGCCGCGAACCCGCTGATGAGCGTCATTAAATATTTTCCCGATGACCTGAAATAGCTAAGTGCTCCGCCAGCCTGAAAAAGAGCAGTGCGGAACTGAGAAAACTCAATTGCAAGATGACAGCCGAGGGTGTCGATGACGGACAAGATCAGTTTTGAGCTCGATGGCCGGATGGTCGAGGCCGAACCGGATGAAACGATTTGGCAGGTCGCCAAACGCGAAGGCACCTCGATCCCGCACCTTTGCTGGTTGCCAGAACCTGGTTATCGAGCCGATGGCAACTGCCGCGCTTGCATGGTTGAGGTGGAAGGTGAGCGCGTGCTCGCTGCGTCCTGCCAGCGCAAACCTTCTGAAGGCATGAAGGTCAAGTCGGTGAGTGAGCGGGCGAAGAAGTCGCGCGAAATGGTTTTTGAGCTGCTGCTTGCCGACCAGCCGTCTCGCGAAGACAGCCATGATCCAGCATCCTCGTTCTGGTCTTGGGTGGACGACATGGGTATCGCGGCCACCAGCCGCTACCCCAGGGGCGAACGTCCGGAGCCTGATTCAACGCATGCGGCGATCGCGGTCAATCTCGACTCGTGCATCAACTGTGGCCTGTGCGTGCGCGCCTGCCGTGAAGTGCAGCACAACGACGTTATCGGTATGGGCTACCGCGGACACGGCGCGCGGCCCGTGTTCGACTTTGACATTGGAATGGGACAATCGACTTGCGTAGCCTGTGGTGAGTGCGTTCAGGCCTGCCCAACAGGCGCGCTGATGGAAGCCAATCTGCTGGACGAAAAAGGCAAGCGCGTTCAGTTCGAAGACAAGAGCATTGATACGCTGTGCCCTTATTGCGGGGTGGGCTGCCAGACGCGAGTGCACGTCAAGGACAACAAGATCCTTTATGTCGATGGACGCGACGGTCCCGCTAACGAGAACCGTCTGTGCGTCAAGGGCCGGTTTGGCTTCGACTATATCAACCATCCCGACCGTCTGACGAAGCCGCTGATCCGCCGTGAAGGCGTCCCGAAAGACGCCAACATGCAGCTTCGCAAAGAAGACGTGGGTGAGGTGTTCCGGGAAGCCAGTTGGGATGAGGCGCTAGATTTCGCGGCCTCTGGCCTGAAGCGCGTTTACGAAACGCTCGGCGGTGCGGGGATCGCCGGCTTTGGTTCGGCCAAGGGCTCTAACGAAGAAGCCTACTTGTTTCAGAAGTTTATCCGACAGGGTTTCGGCACCAACAACGTCGATCATTGTACCCGGCTGTGTCATGCCTCTTCCGTGGCGGCGTTGATGGAGGGCGTCAACTCAGGTTCCGTGACGGCACCATTCATGGCGGCCGCAGACAGCGATTGCATGATCGTCATCGGTGCACGACCCAACCAGAACCATCCGGTTGCGGCGACCTATCTGAAGGATGCGGCAGCGCGTGGCGCAAAGCTGATCATCATTGACCCGCGTGGACACGGTGGTGGTCTTGGCCGGTATGCGTCGCACATGCTGCAGTTCAAGCCTGGCACCGACGTTGCGCTACTTAATGCCATGCTCAACGTGATCATCACCGAGGGTATGGTCGATATTCAATACGTTCAGGCGCACACGGAGGGCTATGAAAGCCTAAAGAAACGCGTGGCGGACTTCTCGCCGGAGGCGATGGCGCCTGTGTGCGGCATTGATGCCAATACGATCCGCGAAGTTGCTCGTACTTATGCGCGTGCCGAACGCTCGCTTATCTTCTGGGGTATGGGCATATCGCAGCATACGCATGGAACGGATAATTCGCGCTGCCTGATCTCGCTCGCTCTCGTGACTGGACACATCGGTCGCCCGGGTACCGGGTTGCACCCGCTGCGTGGTCAAAACAACGTGCAGGGGGCTTCCGACGCGGGCCTCATTCCGATGGTCTACCCTGACTACATCTCGGTCGAGGATCCGACCGTGCATGCGAAATTCGAACGGCTGTGGGGGCGGCCACTCGATCCTAAACGCGGGCTGACCGTGGTCGAGATCATGAAGGCGATCCATGCCTGTGAAATCCGCGGGATGTACATCATGGGTGAAAACCCGGCGATGTCGGATCCGGATGTGCAACATGCCCGCGAGGCGATCGCGATGCTTGAGCACCTGGTCGTGCAGGACTTGTTCGTCACCGAAACCGCGTGGCATGCCGACGTCGTGCTGCCGGCTTCAGCGCATGCTGAGAAGTGGGGCACATTCACGAACACCAACCGGCAGGTACAGCTGGCCCGGCCTGTGGTCGACCCGCCGGGTGAAGCGCGCCAGGACTGGGAACTCGTTCAGGCGCTGGCGCAGCGGGTTGGGCTTGAATGGGATTATGAGGACGTCGGCGAGGTCTTTACGGAAATGGCCTCCGTAATGCCGTCGCTTGATAACATCGAATGGAAGCGCCTGCTCGAAGAGGGCTCGGTTACCTATCCGTGCGACGATCCCGGCAAACCTGGAAACGAGATCATTTTCTCAACGTCATTCCCAACCAAGTCCGGGCGCGCGAAGATTGTGCCTGCAAGTCTGTTACCCCCCGATGAGTTGCCGGATGCCGACTATCCGATGGTGCTCACAACAGGCCGATTGCTGGAGCACTGGCATACGGGTTCGATGACCCGGCGTGCCAGCAGTCTCGATGCACTGGAGCCGGAGGCGATCGCCAGCCTTCATCCGCGTGATCTCAAGCGGTTGGGTGTGATGCCAGGTGATTTTGTTGAAGTTGGTACGCGGCGCGGTTCGATCCGGCTTAAATCCAGGGCCGAACGGGATGTGCCGGAAGGCATGGTGTTCATCCCCTTCTGCTTCGCGGAAGCGTCGGCCAACATGCTGACAAATCCAAAACTCGATCCGTTGGGCAAGATTCCAGAATTCAAGTACTGCGCGGCACGAGTCGAAAAGGCCGATGTGGGTGAGCCGGCGGAGGCCGCCGAGTAACGAGGGGGGAGGCGTGTCGGTCGAGCTCGCAGAAATGCATGACGAGGCGCTGGAAGGTGCCTTGCGCCGTGCAACGCGCTATCTTGATCAACTCGATCCGGAGTTGCCTCGGCGCACGCGTGCTGAACTTATCGCGCGGTCGATCCTCGTCGTTTTCGACAGCTATTATACGCGCTCACGCGAAATCCCATCGGCCTATCAGCGGCTGTTTGAAACGCGCAATTGGCCGGAGACATTCAAGCTCAGTCTTGAGCGGCTGACGATCTACAGCCGTTATCTCAATGCAGTGATTCCGCTTATACATGAGCGGTGGCCAAGGAGCATTCCCGACGAACGCGGCTTCTGGGTTGAAATCGAGGCCGCTTATCTCGACTACATCCACGGCCGCTATGAAGCCGACCTTGCCTTCGCCTTCCTGCGGACGACGCGCCGGGTTGTCCGGCAGGGCGAATGGGCACCGGTTGCTTATCACGCCGGGCGTCAAGCAGACGGACCGGATTTCGAACATGGCAACGATGTAACGTCCACGTTCCCGGCATCGGGGGCAGTGAGCGCCGGAGCGATGGCCCATGTGCTGACGCTTCCCGGCTTCAATGCGTCATTTCGAGATCTTCATGCCGATGCGGCGTTGCTCGCGGACCGGGTCAATGCCGAGTTGGAACAGCGCGAGGCGATCGTCGACAGTCCATGTGCGCTTGAGTTCATCGATGCCGGGTTCTTTCGCAACCGTGGCGCCTATCTGGCGGGTCGCATCTGGTACAAACGGCGCGAGGGGACCGGCGAACATGAAGAGCCGCGGGATCAAATTGGATCGCATCAGCGCGAATTTCTGCCGGTCGTAATCGCGCTCCTCAACGACAAAAACGGCATTTACCCAGACGCACTGATCACCCAGTCGGATGAGATTCACAGGATTTTTTCGTCGGCTTTGGCGAATTTCCACGTTACCCAATACGCCTATCATCAGCTTGCACGCTTTCTGCACGAGCTGATGCCGAAACGGCCGCTGGGCATGCACTACTCGACGATCGGCTTTAATCATGTCGGCAAGGTCGCGGTAATGCGTGAAATGCTGGGGGAGCATAACCGGACGCAGGAGCCGCTCGATTTTGCCGTCGGATCACGCGGTACGGTGGCGATCGGATTCTCAATGCCGTCATCGCGCTACGTGTTGAAGGTGATCCGTGACACTCCGGCAGAGGGCTATAAGTGGGACGCTTTCGACGGTCCAGAGGCGGTGCTGCAGAAGTATGGCTTGGTCCACGACATGGACCGGGCGGGCTCAATGCTCGACAATGTCATGTACTCCAATGTTCGGCTTGAGCGGTCTTGGTTTGCACCGGAGCTACTGCAGGAATTTGCGCAGGCGGCGCCTGGGTCGGTCAAAATCCTGCATCGGTACGTCCTGTTCAAACACCTCATCGTGCAGATGAAACTCGTGCCGCTTCCTGTGTTCCTGGAAAATGCCGATGCAGAGGCCGGCAAGAGGGCGATTGAGGAATTGGGGATCTGCATTCAAAACAATGCCGCCGCCAACATCTTCAACAAGGATCTAGATGCGCGCAATTACGGTGTGAGTCGGATCGGCAAGATCTATCTATTCGACTATGACGCCGTCGAGCCGTTGAGCGGTGTGAAAGTCCGGACCAATGTCGGGCGGTTCGACGGGGAAGAAGATATTCCCGATTGGTTTTTCGAGACGGGCACGATCTTCCTATCGGAAGAGATGCTGGTCGGTTTGCGTATCGACGATCCGGTGTTGCGCAGGTATTTCCGCGAAGCAAATGCGGAGCTCATGTCCATTGATTATTGGGAGGGAATGCAGCGTGCGCATTCCAAGGGCTTTGTACCGAAGGTCCGTTCCTACCTGCCTGAGCGCTCGCTGTCTAAGCAGCTGGCCCGTGCGAAGGATTGATGCGGGGCCTGGCCAGTTTGCTCCATGGTGCATCATCCAAAAGACTAAACCCTCTGATTGTTCTATTTTTTCATGTGTTTGCGGTGCTCTGTTTGTGCCGCATATCAGGTTTGCGTTGTGAGCGCCCGTATTCTCGTTGAGCGACGGTTGCACTATAGGTCAATATAGGTCAGGTGATCGAACCAACTTCGGTTACGCCCCGTTGATGCCCGCACAAGGATTTTCCCATGACCAATGAGTACGAGACGGATCCGGCGGAAACAGCCGAGTGGGTCGATGCCATCAAGTCGGTGATCGCTTTCGAGGGGACGGGCCGCGCCGACGATATCTTGGAACATGTCGTGGCGACCGCGCGGCGGGCCGGCGCGAACCTGCCGTTTGCCGCCAACACCGCTTACATCAACACAATTCCTGTTACCAAGCAGCCGGCTTATCCGGGAGACCGCAAACTGGAAAACCGCGTGCGAGCGGCGATTCGATGGAATGCGGCAGCGATCGTCCTGAAGGCTAACAAGGAGTCTTCGGAGCTTGGTGGTCACATCGCGTCGTTCCAGTCGGCGGCTACCCTTTACGCAACGGGTTTTACGCACTTCTGGCACGCTCCCCATCAAGGGCACGGCGGTGATCTCATCTTCGTGCAGGGCCATTCGGCACCGGGGATCTATGCGCGTGCGTTCGTCGAAGGTCGGTTAACCGAAGACCAGCTACTCAACTTCCGCCAAGAGGCCGACGGTCACGGTATTCCGTCTTATCCACATCCGTGGCTTATGCCGGACTTCTGGCAATTCCCGACCGTTTCGATGGGCCTTGGTCCACTGATGGCGATTTATCAAGCACGCTTCCTAAAGTACCTGCATTGCCGTGGGCTTGCCGACACGTCGAATAGGCACGTTTGGGTATTTTGCGGTGATGGAGAAATGGACGAACCCGAAAGCCTAGGTGCGATCGGGCTCGGCGGACGAGAAAAACTCGATAACCTGATCTTCGTTGTCAACTGCAACTTGCAGCGGCTCGACGGTCCGGTACGCGGTAATGGCAAGATCATCCAGGAACTGGAGGGTGATTTCCGTGGTTCTGGTTGGAATGTCATCAAGTGCATCTGGGGCTCGGCATGGGATGAACTGCTCGCGCACGATAAAACGGGCCGGTTGCGTCAGCTGATGGAAGAGTGCGTCGACGGCGATTACCAGGACTTCAAGTCCAAGGACGGTACCTATATCCGCGAGCACTTCTTCGGCCGTTATCCGGAGACTGCCGCGATGGTCGCCGATTGGTCGGATGATAAGATCTGGAAGCTCACGCGTGGCGGGCATGATGCCGTCAAGGTTTATTCCGCCTACAAGGCTGCTGTCGATCACCAGGGCCAGCCGACGGTGATACTTGCCAAGACGGTGAAAGGTTACGGCATGGGGGAGTCTGGCGAGGGCCAGATGATTACCCACCAGCAAAAGAAGATGGGCACCGACTCGCTGTTGCAGTTCCGGGACCGTTTTAATGTCCCGCTGAATGATGAGCAAGTGAAAGACCTCGAGCTTATTAAACTCGACGAGGGCTCGGAGGAGTTGAAGTACCTGCATGAACGGCGATCGGCCCTAGGAGGCTACTTGCCGCAGCGGCGGCAGAAGTCCGATGTCGAACTCGAAGTGCCACCGTTGTCGAATTCCGTGTTCGAGGCGCAGCTCAAGGGGTCGGGCGAAGGCCGCCAGATTTCAACGACGATGGCGTTTGTGCGGATCTTGAATGGACTGTTGCGCGATAAGTCGCTGGGCAAGCGCGTCGTGCCGATCGTTCCGGATGAAAGCCGGACGTTCGGCATGGAAGGGATGTTCCGGCAGTTCGGAATCTTCTCCCAGGTCGGTCAGCTCTATCGGCCGCAAGATGCCGAGCAGTTGATGTACTACAAAGAGGACAAGTCGGGGCAGATGCTGCAGGAAGGCATCAACGAAGCCGGCGCCATGTCGAGCTGGATCGCGGCGGCAACAAGTTACTCGACGTCGAATTGCCCGATGATCCCCTTCTACATCTATTACTCGATGTTCGGTTTTCAGCGTGTTGGAGACTTGGCTTGGGCGGCTGGCGACATGCGGGCACGCGGATTCCTGATCGGCGGAACCGCCGGGCGCACAACTCTCAGTGGGGAGGGTTTGCAACACGAGGACGGACACAGCCACGTCTTGTCCGCGACCATCCCGAGTTGCGTCTCCTATGATCCGACCTTCAACTACGAAGTGGCGGTGATTATTCAGAATGGTCTTGAGCGCATGATCGCTCAGCAAGAAGACGTCTATTACTACATGACCGTTTTGAACGAGAATTATGAGCATCCGCCGATGCCGGAGGGCGCCGAAGAAGGCATCATCAAGGGTATGTATCTGTTGAAGGCGGCCGATGCGGCTGCGTCGGGCTTCAAGGTCAAGTTGATGGGATCGGGTTCGATCCTGCGGGAGGTGATCGCCGGAGCCGAACTCCTGGAGAAGGACTTCGGGATTGCCTCTGATATCTTCTCGGTGACGAGTTTCACGGAGCTTGCAAGGGAAGCCCACGATGCCGATCGTTGGAATATGCTCAATCCGCTCGAGACGCCTCGGGTGCCTTATGTGACGCAGATGTTGGACATCCGCGGCGAGGGGCCGGTGGTTGCCTCGACCGACTATATGGGTCTGTTTGCTGAACAGATACGCGAGCATGTGCCGGGTAATTTCCGGGTGCTCGGCACGGATGGCTATGGCCGCTCAGATTTCCGGCGTAAACTGCGTCATCATTTTGAAGTCGATCGTCACTTCGTCGCCGTGGCCGCTTTGAAGGCGCTTGCCGACGAAAACAAATTGCCGTCGATAAAGGTGGCTGAAGCGATCGAGAAGTACGACATCGATCCGCAAAAGCCCAATCCTGCGAGAGTCTGACGGGCTGACAAGATTCGGTGAAGCCGCAATTTTTTCTATGAGGATGCGCCCCCAATGGCACTGATCGACGTCAAGGTTCCAGACATCGGAGATTTCAACGATGTTCCGGTCATCGAGGTGATGGTGAAGCCGGGCGACACGGTTGTGCCTGAGGACCCGCTCATTGCGTTGGAAAGTGACAAGGCAACAATGGAAGTTCCGTCGCCGGGGGCCGGACGTGTTTCGGAGGTGCTCGTTAGCGTCGGTGATAAGGTCAGCGAGGGGACCGCGATCCTTAAGCTGGAGGCGGAGGAAGGTTCGGTGGCTGAAGCCTCTTCGGCGTCAGTTGCAGACACCGCTGTAAAGCCAGGCAACGGTGCGGCTGCTGCCGATGCCGCTGCTTCCGTCAATCAGGCTTCCGCCGAAGTGCCGGTCTCCACGCAACGCAACTCTCCGGTGCCGCCGCCGACGGATTTCGGCGGTGTGCTCGCAAGTCCTTCGGTTCGGCGTTTAGCGCGTGAATTGGAAATCAATCTCGCTAAGCTCTCCGGTACCGGTGAAAAAGGTCGTATCACCAAGGTCGACGTAAAGCTTGCTTTAACGGGTGCCAGCGCGCCTGCGGTCCAGGGCGGCGCGGGTATTCCCGAGATTCCCGCCCAAGATTTCTCGAAATTCGGTGAGGTGGAAACTGTTCCCCTGACCAGGCTGAAGAAGTTGTCGGGACCGGCGTTGCATCGTTCGTGGCTTAACGTACCGCACGTCACGCATAGCGACGAGGCCGACATCACGGATCTGGAAGCCTATCGCAAAACGCTTGACTCGGCGGCGAAGGAGAAAGGCTATCGGGTGACGTTGATTTCGTTCTTGATGAAAGCCTGTGTGACGGCTCTGAAAGAGTATCCGACCTTCAACGCGTCGCTGGCGCCGTCCAAAGACGCACTGATCATGAAGAAGTACTACCACCTCGGTGTTGCCGTCGACACCGATGACGGGCTGGTTGTCCCGGTTATCAAGGACGTTGACCGCAAGGGAATTGTTGAGCTTTCGAAGGAGTTGGCGGACGTGTCGAAGCGGATGCGTGATGGTAAAATCACGCCGGCGGATATTCAGGGTGCAACTTTCTCCATTTCTAGCCTTGGTGGCATCGGCGGTTCGAATTTCACACCGATCGTGAACGCGCCGGAGGTGGCCATTCTTGGCGTAGTCCGCTCAACCGTGAAGCCGGTGTGGGATGGTGAGACGTTCCAACCGCGGCTGATGCTTCCGCTATGTTGTTCTTATGATCACCGGGTGATCGATGGGGCGTTGGCGGCCCGGTTCACACGGAAACTTTCCGATGTGCTGGGCGACGTGCGGCAGCTGGTGCTCTAGCGTCTTGGCGGCAACAGCATGGCGAACGGCTCATCTACGGTTCGGTGCAGGGCCGCGCTGTAGTTCTCGAAGGCTGGGTGCCCTTTGGCGATGCGCCCGAAGTGAATCTTCTTTTTGTCATCGATCGGGATCAGGGCGATCGGCGTTGAGACCGGTGTCAGCTGTGCGCCGCGCCCGGCCTGCAGGGTTGTCAAGATGCCGAGCATTTCACCGTTGATCAGTGGTCGCGAGACGACGATCAGCCGGAATTGACCGTGCCTGTTGGTCACCAGGTAGATGTGTCCGGATTGGTGTGGGATCGAGACCTGGCCCCATTGTGTAAAATCGGCGTCCATGCGTTCCTCCTCGCGAAAACTGAGACTTGAGTTGTCCTCGTCCCAAGCGATCTCGGTGCGGTAGGCATAGACGGCGGATGCGTCCCCGAAGGACGGACGCAGGGTCAAATAAGCGCCTTCGATCCAACTGACGGCCGGTCTGGCGTATGAGCCCAGGTTTTCAGGAGCAAGCGACGTGATCGTTTCGGTCATCATTGCCGGATTATCGGGCCCGCCGCGTAGACTTAGGCCTAGGGCTTCTTCAAGCCTAACGAGGGTTGCGATCGTGAACGGGCGGCGGCCCGACAGCGCCTTTTCCAAAGTTGACAGGCTAATGCGGGCATCGTCGGCGAGCTGCTGTCGAGTGATGTGGCGGCGCGCGATTTCCTCGCGGATGCGCATGGCGACGGCAAGGCTATCATCGCCCGATACGTGCTGGTCACTAGCCATACAATTGGCTCGCTTTTGGTAGATTTCCGGAACGCGTACATTTCCGTAAATTCGCGGCTGCGGCAAGGCAAGCTGCCGGGATGGTGATGGTTCTATGCCGCCGACCCACGGAAATGGTGTTCACTTTGGAGGATTGAGCATCTGCAGCACCTCGATCGTCATCCCCCAGCGGCGGTGCTTTTCGCGCTCATTCTTCCAGTAACTCATGAGGGCGGAACCTGATAGAAGATCGCCGCTGAGGCTGTTCTGCTTTCGGTAGCCCTGCCATTGCGGTGAGTTGAAAAGCTTCTTGAAGAGGTCTTCGTAGAACTGGCGGGCGCCGGTGCTCATGCCCGGTGCGCCGACGACGGAGCGCTGCATGTAGTAGTGAAAGGCCATACCGGTTTCGTTGAGCGTCGGTGTCCGTTTGTATTGTTCAAGCCGCTGCGGTGTGATCGCGACGATCGGTTTTGTCAGCCCTTGCTCGAAGTATTTGGCCTGCTCGGAGGGATTGTTGACGGTCGAGTCACATTTCTTGGCGACCAGTTCCTTAGCCACAGCACCGCCGCCCTTCAACGCGCGATACTTGATCTTAAGTCCGTACATCGTGTTGAAGAAATCAGTGAGGAGATTGTCCTCTGCGCCCGTTCCGGTACCTGACATCACCCATTCACCGCCCTTTTCCCGGGCGGCTTTGACGAAGTCTTCTATGGTGTTGATTTCCTTGCGATCCGAATGGACCCACAGCAAAAAGACATCCTGGGCGAGACGGGCGAGGGGTGTGAACGAGGCAATATCGATCTTCAGATCCGGCTTCTTCAACGGCGTCGTATAGAAGCTGTTAAGCGTAAATAGGATGGCATGATCGTCACCCTGGCGGTGCTGCAATTCGGCGAGAGCGTCGCCACCGGAATTGCCGGTAATATTGATGATCTCAAAGGGAACCTTGACGAGCGCTTCTTCCATCATGGTCTTCACGAGAAAGCGGACGGCCTTGTCGGCGCCGCCGCCCTTGCCGGCCATGACGATGAACGTGATCGATTTGGATGGTTTCCAGGCCGCCGCGGCCGGTGACGTCAGCAGCAATGGGAACGCCAGCGAAAAGGCTAAGGCGATCGCAAATGCTGCCTTTCTGCGCGTTTTTTGAGTTTTGCTCAGCATCATTCCTCGCTTGCAGCACGTTTGCGGCGATGTGTTCGTTCGAAAACTACTGGACCCAGACCTCGACGCGCCGGTTGAGATAGCGGCCAGCGGGCTTGTCATTGCAGGCGACTGGGGCTAGCTCGCCGTAGGCTTTCACCACGGCTTCCTTGTAGCCGGCTCGATTTAGAGCCTTTGCGACTGTGTTGGCGCGCGCCTTCGATATTTTCTGATTGACGTTATAATTTCCGACGGAGTCGGCAAAACCAATGAGCATGACCTTGCGGTCACGATAGGGCGGCTTTCGCAATTCGCGGGCGAGCCGGACAACGTCCTCTTGAGCCTTGCTGTCCAAGAACGCGGACCCGAGTGCGAAGCGGAAGGTTGTCGAGAGACGGCTTGCTTGGGAAAGCTCAGAGATAAGCGAACGCATCGAATCGAGGCGGAAGTCTTCATCTTGCGCGTTGAGAGCGTAGGCGATGCGGCCGGCTTGGTCGCGAAACGGTAGGAGTTCGGGTGCTTGGTCGACGAACTGCGCGTTCTTTAACGCTTCCTGGGAGTTCG
>DAOUZE010000017.1 GCA_030665765.1 Filomicrobium sp. | reverse complement strand
GAAGTACACTTGCGATCTTGGTGTCCGGCAGAGCTTCGCTAGCCTCGAGGAACCTGAAGAGGAAGGTTTTTCACTACGCAAAAGGCGCTCTAACCTGCCCCCATCGAGTGGTCCGGTTTGAATGTTAGTGCATTCTCAGCTGAACTTGACCCCGTTCTTGGACCATCCGGAGCTAGAATTTTCCGGCTCTATCGCTCATGGCGGGCTCGTTGCCGGTGAGCGACGCAGCAGCGCTGACGGGGTTTGGTACCCAATTGCGCTGTGTGGTCGGACGTCATTATAGTCTCTCCGCCAAAGCTCGCATTTACGACGCGCATCGGCAATGTCACAGGAAAACCTTGGCCGCCTCAACGGCACAGCTGATTACGCGTTCATCAACGGCAAGATCTACACGATGAACGAGAACCAGCCCCGGGCCGAGGCCGTCGCTATCGAAGGCAACAAGATCACCTACGTGGGTGACGCGTCAGGCCTAATGCGCGAGATCGGCTATGACACTGAAGTCGTCGATCTACGCGGCAAGATGATGCTGCCTGGCTTCGTTGATGGCCACATCCATGTGGTCGCCGGTGGCGTCATCATGAAGGGTCTCGGCCTTCAGACCGACGACAAAGATGAGCTGATGAAGCGCATCACGGAGTACGTCAATGCCAACCCGGATGAGAAGCTGATCCACGGCTATGGGCTCCGGTTGCACATTTGGACTGACGACTGGCCCACCGTGGCCATGCTCAACGAGATCGAGTCGGAAGCGCCCCGTGTATTTCTGGGCCGTCGATGGACACAAAGCCTGGGTCAACAGCAAGGCTCTGGAGATCGCTAAGATCACCAAGCACACCCCGGAAACCGTTCCGGGCTTCAGCTTCTTTCAGCGCGACAAGGACGGCAACCCAACCGGATGGGTGGTCGAGATTCCCGCTCAAATGCAGGTTTTATCGGCACTGGTTGATATCAACCCAGACTACGTCAAAGACGGTGTTTTGGAGTGGCTGGCCAAATTCTCTGCCGCGGGGCTAACGTCCGTCCACGACTATGGCATTCAGGGCCTGTCAATGGACGAAGGCTTCCAAATGTTCAAAGACCTCGAAACGGCCGGCAAGCTACCGCTTCGCATCCTTGGGGTTTACTACTGGAACGACCCCAACATTGATCCGATCCCGATCGTTCAGAAGCTGGATACGACCGTCAACACCCCGCTGATCAAGGGGAAGCGTTTCAAGGTCAACATGGATGGCGGCGACGATTCACATAACGCTTTGTACGTTGACCCTTACAGCGACAAGCCCGACCTCAAAGTCAATCTAATCATAACATATGACGCTCTCTACGACGCAATAAAGCGCGCCGATAAACTTGGCATCGATGGCGTTTGCCATTGCTTCGGCGATCTGGCTGTGCGCAAATTCTTGGATGCCGTCGAAGGCGCCATTCAGGCAAACCCCATTCGCGACCGCCGCAATGTCATCAGCCACGGCACGCTGGTGCACCCCGATGACTACGCGTGCCTCAAGAAGCTCCGCGTGACCCATGCTTCAACGGGGAGCTGGATGTCCCTAGATCCGCTTCTTCGTTCCGTCTCGTACCGTATGCTCGGCAAAGAGTGCTTTAACAACATGTTCCCGATGAAGGCCATTGCAGATACCGGTGCAAACGTCTCGTTCGGTTCCGACTGGCCGGTATCGGGATACATCTCAGAGTACCGCCCGCTGTACGCAATCCAGCGCGCAATACTGCGCCAGATCGATCCCAAGCAGTCCCCTCTTGGGGGTAAAAAAGGCCCGATTACCGTTGCCTCTGGCACTCAAAGCGCACACACTTAGTGCCGCACACAGCATGGCGATGGAAGACATGATCGGCTCGATCGAATTTGGGAAAATGGCCGATCTCGTTATGCTCGAAAAGAACTTGTTTGACACAAAGCCAGAGGAAATCGCCGTCACCGAAGTGGTTTACACCATGATGAACGGAAAGCTCACCTACTACGTCACGGCAACGTCCAAAGCTAATTAGGTTTAGCGAATGAGCGTCGGGCGGTTGCAGCCGTCCGACGCTATCCCAGTGCAACCTGAGGTGCACCATGCGTCATTACAAATCCAACGCCTTCCGGCTTTGCGCCGCGGTCACAACCGTGATTGCGACAACCAGCGCCAGTCTGGCGTGCGGCAACGCAATGCTCTACCCGCTTTTGTTCCGCGCCTACCCGCAAACAAAAGTCGTCTTCGACGCTGAAATCGACGCAAGACGTCAAGGACGCCTAAAATTCCCTGTCTGGTCCCGTGACCTGGGTCCCACCTATCACCAGTGGTCACTGGCCCGCGCCGAAAAGGCGGTCAACGAACTCGGTGTTCGCCTACATCACACAACGGTCTCTAAACAGACCGAAGCCATCCCCACCATCAAGGTTCTTCTCACCAACGAGATCTACACTGCACAAATAGAGCCACAGGCCAACAAAGCCACCCTTCAACCTCTCAGAACCGGCCGCAGCGAACGCCAGGCGGATATTTACACTTCCGCGAACGTCATTCGCGCACTACTCGACGGCAAACTCGAATGGCCGGAAGCTGTCGACAAAAAACTCGTGGTATTTGGCGACGGCGGTCGGGTGCAGAGCTTATCGGCTCTTCTTCGGGCTGCTCTATCGAAAAAGGATGCGGAGACCCATTAGTGCTGAACTGTATGCCGCGGTTTTTCCGTCAAGATGATTTCCGTTCGCACATCTCCAAGGATGTTCGCACATTGCTGGTGAAAACCATCGTTGAAGCGGTCCACATCCGCTGCAACCACAAGACGTTCCGGATCGAGGTAGCCAACAACGGTGTAACGGCGGCCAAGCTTCATGACCGCCAGATCAACCACCTTGATGTCCAAGCCGGCAACCGAGAGCGTCAGCGCCTGACGCACGCTATTGATCTTTTCCTCACTGGCGCTCTCGCCTGAAATTTCCCCCAAAGCCGATCGAAACGCACTAATAGGTTGATTGATAATAAACGCGCACAAGGTCAAAACAACAAGTGCATCCGCAATCGGTATAATAACTTCAAATGATGTCCCTTTGAGAAACGGGACCAGCAAAAGTGCGATACCCGCCCCCGCGCTCAGTACACCATCAACTATGGCGGCACGGCGCTCTGTTACCAAAACTTCGCTGCGCCGGCCCGTTTTTACATACGACCAGTGATGCAAAGTCGCCAACGCAGCACAAATCGAGACCATTAGAACGACGTAGACCAGGATCGGACCAAAATTGAGGGCCGGCACACTACCGCCCATCGCATAGGTGATGATCTTCGAAATTGCATTGAACATTGCGAATGCGAGGATACCGATCAGCGCCATCGATCGGAACGTCACGTAGATGGCCTCATCAGCATCGTAACCGAACGGGCGCTTTTGATCGGCCTGACGGGCGATCGATAGGCCAACCCGAGACGCAACGATCGCCGCCAGAAAATTCACACCCGAGTATAGTCCATCAACCAGCAGTGCGTCCGAACGCGATGCCCATGCCGCCAGGATTCCGGCAAAAGCCATAAAAAGATTGCCCCATTTTCCGATCGATAGAGACTCACTCTCAATCTGGGCGGCCGACTTTTCCGGAGCTTCACTCATGATGATCTGCCACTCTTCCAAATACAAATTCTAGCAGTCTCGACCGGTCTCGTTTGAGCGGCTTGTTGATAATCTTTACGGTCAAAATTCATACCTCAAGTGACGGATTCAAGAACGGCACCACACCACACAGCAGAAGATCGTCTCGGATCTAGAGCGCTGGCACACCCGAGACTTGAACTGTTCAGCCCCTGAGTGTCGTCCTAGCCTACTCAGCCGAAAAGAAACTTGGCCGTGCCCGGGGCGCGTAGTACGTTCAAGACAAGCGCATTCAATCCAAAAGTTTTACCAACAAACCAATTATTACTCGCGCCGTGCTGAGTTTGCACCTGCTGGCACCATGACCACTCAAGCACTGCGTCTCCAAAACTCCTGACCAATTCCGAATACAGAGGAGTTCATGATGCGATTTGCACTTGCTCTAGCGAGCTGTACTGTTTTTGCTTGGCCGATTACGTCGATAGCCGCCGCGGATTTCTGGGTCAAAGATAAAACAACGCAATGTCTGATTTGGACAGACGAAGCACCCGATGCAAAAGACGACGTGACGTGGACCGGCAAGTGCCATGGTGGAAAAGCCTCTGGCCGAGGTCAACTCTCATGGACCCGGAATGGCAAGTCCGTGGGCACCTACGAAGGCGAAATGATCGACGGCAGATTCGACGGGCCAGGCATACTCAAACTGAACGTCGAGGGTGGCACCGACGAACTGACCGGGCTCTTCAAGAAAGGCTTCCTCGAAAACGGCGGCCTCTACAAAGATGCCGCCGGCAACGTCTACGAGGGCGAGATAAAAGACGGCCAGCCGCATGGCTCCGGCTATCAAAAAATCGGCGAGGAAGAATACATTGGTGAATTCGAACAAGGCATCCGCCAAGGTCTAGGCCTGGCACTAACCCCTGAAGTTGCCTACATCGGCGAATTCGTGAAAGACCAAGCCACTGGAAGCGGCGTTCTCGAAGATGAACTGGGCGGTCGTTACCATGGCCAATTTAAGGACGGAAAACCCCACGGATTCGGAACCTACGTCACCAAAGAGGGTGCCGCCTATCAAGGCAGTTTCGTCGACAGCAAGGCCACAGGACAGATCCTTGTGACCGCGAACGCGGACACCAAACCCGTCCTGGAAACATGGAAAGACGGAGTGAAGGTTCAATGATCAGCTGGTCGAAATCCAAACTCGCGATCGGCGTTGTTGTTCTAGCGTTGATGATTGTCGCCTCCACGACGATCATTACGCCACGCCCGGCATCTGCCGATCCACTCGCCGGCGCTATTGGCGGTGCCATTATCGGTGGTCTAGTGACACGTCGCGGCGGCGGCGTAATTGCCGGGGCCGTCATTGGCGGTGTCGTCGGCGGCATTGTCCGGCAGGAACGGCGGAGGCGCAAATTCAATCGACAGCGCCGTTACATGGGCGCCTATCGGCGGGGTTACCGCAGAGGCTATCAGCGCGGGCGCCGCGGGTATTAGTTTACGAGCCGACCAAGGGACACCGACGGCAATTCAATTCATCCAAGCGTTAGGGAGGGCGGCTCGACTTCGTGCCGCCTTTTTTGCTTCTGAGGGTCCGAGCCGTCCGTTCGATGAGGCCAAGCATGGATCAAGATAACAGTACACTCGAAACTCGAACAATCTGGACAACCATAATCGCTAATCTGCTGTTCAGCATCTTGGCCTTTGGCTTTGCTTTTCAAACTCATTCCGATGCCATCGTGCTTGATGGCGTCTTTTCATTGGTAGCCTTCGCGGTCTCCCTACTCTCGCTCTTCGTCGCTCGATTGGTCACTCTCCCGGGAACCAGGGCATTTCCATTCGGTTACGCAATTTTCGAACCCATGCTGAACCTCACAAAGGGGCTGATGCTCGCGACGGTGCTGGTCTACGCCATTTTTTCGGCCATCGACAATCTCTTGACTGGCGGCGTCGACATCGTTTTGGGAAGCGCCATCGTCTATGCCTGCCTTGCCGCTGCAGGCTGCGCGATCGTAGCGCTCATCACACATCGCGCGGCACGCCGGAAGAAGTCTCCAATCCTTGAAGTTGACGCAAAGAATTGGCTTGTTGACACCCTCCTCAGCGCCGCAGTGATGCTGACGTTCGCCGCAGCCCTGCTGTTCAAACGCATCGGGCTTGGCTGGGTTGTTCCCTACGTTGATCCGACGCTCGTCATCGCGTTATCAGCAACCGTCGGGGTGTTGCCGGTTTGGATCATCATCAACAACTTGCGCCAGATCGCCCACATGGCTCCCGAACCGGCTCTGCAGGACCAGGTCCAAAGCATCATTTCAAAGAGCCTAGAGGGGCTATCGCTCAAAAACCGCGACGTACGGATCGCCAAACTCGGACGCCTAGTCTACCTCCAAATCTACCTCATGGCAGACGCTGGTCGACCTGCTGAATTGACGCTGAGTGAGCAAGATCGGCTGCGGCAGGACCTATATGATCGGCTGTCGAAAGAGTTTAGAAATCTGGCATTGGATGTCGTCTTTACGACCGATCCGGTTTGGAGCGCACGTTCAATTACCAGCGCCACACCCAGCCACACGGGCTAGCCCGCTAACTTCAGCACGGCACCGATAAAGGCCTAAAGCGCGCGAACGACAGGACATGCGATGTTCGGGTCACAACCTCGGCCCGAATGACCTGCTCGACAGCAGGTACCAACGAGGGTCGCATCGCCATCGTCGGACCGAGACTGCGCAAGGATCTGTAATATCTGCGGTCATCCGGCAACTGGCTTCAGGTCAAATGCCGCCGGCATTTGCTGAACAAACTCCGGTTCGGACAGAACACTGGAGCGGCGTCTTTCCGGTTCTTCGATTCCAGCCACAAAAGACAGTCACCCGCTGAAACGCAGTGGAGGCAGTTGTTACGGGCTTGGACATAGGCCTCCCCGCGGCTGAGCCGGCTGAAGGCAATCTCGTCGACTTCAAGCAATCTGATCATATCATGAAGCCGCCGCGCTCTACGCTCGACGTGACGAACGATCGGCCCTTCCATTGCATTCTCCCACGGCAATGTGTTGCAGATAAAATGACCCTTGCGAACGACCATTGTTATTGCTGTCGTCGGGCGCCAGGACCATTAACAAACTAACCAAAGTAAAGCCGACGAATGCGCCACGAAGTTTGGCCACAGCTCACCGTATCGGCTAGTATTGTTCAGCCGGCCACCTGAATGCCCACTGCCGGATCCGGCCAGCGAGTTAGAGTTAGGTCAATGCCCAGCCGTTCTTTGTCGCGCACAACCTGGTTCGCCATCCTAGGCGCCACCCTGCTCTCAGGATTGATCCTATGGGAGACCGCACGCTACGCGCGTAGTGTCGCACTCGACGAAATCCGAACACGCAGCGCCTACACACTAGATCTAGTTATCGAAAACCTACGAGGAGAACTGGCCAAGTACAGTTTCCAGCCGCGTTTGCTCGCCCATTCGACCGTCTTGACCGACGCTCTCACACAATACCCGCAAGCATCAGCCATGGATCGCGCCAACAGCGAACTCGAACGCATCAACGAAGTGACCGGCGCCCGCGCGACCTACTTGATGAATAAAGACGGACTCACCATCGCCGCCAGCAATTGGTCCTCCGACAAGCCCTTCGTCGGCAGCAATTTCAGCTTCCGCCCCTATTTCAAAGAAGCAATGCAGGGCCGGCTTGGCCGGTTTTCCGCACTTGGAACCACATCGGGCGAGCGTGGATATTATTTTGCTCACCCTGTACGAAATGCAGACGGCATCATCGGCGTCGTCGTCGTTAAAATGGGCGTCGCCCGCCTTGAGACAGCATGGCGGGCAAGCGACGACATCATCCTCATCCTTGATGAGGAAGGCATTGTCTTTTTGAGTTCGCGTCCCGAATGGCGCCTGAACGCAATCTCACCGCTGTCGGCCGCGGCGCACCAGCGACTTTCCGAAACCCGAAGATACGCGGGCGAAGCGCACCGCGAACTCTCCTTCTCGCGTGCCCCTGACAGCGATATTATTGAGATCGGCAAAATCGATGCGCTCGGCACCTCGAACCGCACCAAGAAGTATTTGGCTATCTCCGCGCCCATGAACGAAGCAGGCTGGCGCGTGTTGATCCTCGCTGACGCCTCCGGTGTCGCCTACCGCGTTCAAATTGCCCTGCTCGTTGTCGGTTTCATGCTGGCCAGCGCCGTTCTAGCAAGCCTCAACATTTATCAAAGGCGGCGGCGATTGAACGAACGCCTGGAACTGCAGGAAGCTGCAAAAGCGGAGTTGGGAGACAAGGTCCGCGAGCGCACCAAAGACCTCAGCCGGGCCGTCGCGCGACTGCGCGCGGAGGTGAGCGAACGACAGCGCGCCGAAGAAGATCTCCGCCGCACACAGGAGGAACTGATCCAGGCCTCCAAGCTCTCCGCGCTCGGTCGCTTATCCGCCGGCATCAGTCACGAACTCAATCAGCCGCTTACGGCCATCCGCAACTACGCCGAAAATGCCCGCGTGTTCCTAAGTCGGAACAACACGGCAACCACCGATGCAAATCTGGGCAGCATCGTCGAGATGGGGGAACGGATGGCGCGGATCATTCGGAACCTACGCACGTATGCGCGTAATGAACCGGTCGGCTCACGCCCCGCCAGACTGCTTCAGTCAATCCGCGACGCCATCGGCCTTCTCCAACCCGAGCTTCGTAGTGCCGACATCGAAGTAACATCGGATTTCACCGACGACGAGTTGATGGTCATCGGCGGCGATGTCCGTTTGCAGCAGGTTTTCGTCAACCTGATTTCGAATGCCATCGATGCCATGTCCAACGCACCCCGCCGCCACCTGACCGTGAGTGTTGAACCCCGTGCCACCGATGTGGCGATCACCATCAGCGACACGGGTCCAGGCCTCCGGGCCAAGGATATGAACCGTGTCTTCGACCCCTTCTTCACAACCAAGGAAGTTGGCAAGGGAACCGGACTCGGACTGTCAATAACCTATGGCATCGTCAACCAGTTCGGCGGATACATCGAGGCCGCCAACAACGATGACGGAGGCGCCACATTCACGGTCACATTACATCGCGTTGAGAGCAACCGGGAGGCTGCCGAGTGAGTCCCGACGTCATTTTGATCGACGACGAACCCCACTTGCTGGAATCCGGCAAGCAGTCTCTCGAACTCGCCGGGCTAACCGTCGAATGTCACGCATCCGCCGATGGAGCACTGGAAAACGTTACCGGCAGCTCACCCAGCATCATTGTGAGTGATGTCCGCATGCCCGGCGAAAGCGGACTTGAAGTCATGGCCAGGGCGCTTGCTGTCGACCCCCAGATACCGGTGATCTTGATTACCGGCCATGGTGATATTCCAATGGCTATTCAGGCGATCCGTGATGGCGCCTACGACTTCATCGAGAAACCATTTGCACCAGACCATCTTGTGAACTCGGTGCAGCGCGGGCTGGAGCAGCGGCGTCTTGTCCTCGACAATCGCGCACTACGCGATGCATTGACCCATGGGTCTCCGTTGGAGCGGTCGCTCGTTGGAAAGAACCCCACAACAATCCAGCTCCGAGAGAGGATTGTCAGCTTCGCCGGCACCGATGCCGATGTGCTTATTACCGGTGAAACAGGAACCGGCAAGGAACTCATCGCGCGCAGCCTGCACGAACTATCACCGCGCTCTAGGGGCCGGTTTGTTGCCATCAATTGCGGCGCACTCCCTGAAACCATAATCGAGAGCGAGCTGTTCGGCCACGAGACGGGGGCATTCACCGGTGCCGTAAAAAACCGTATCGGCAAATTCGAATACGCCAGCGGCGGCACTCTGTTCCTTGATGAAATCGAAAGCATGCCCCTGGAATTGCAGGCGCGCTTGTTGCGGGTCCTGGAGGAACGAACCGTCGTGCGTCTGGGTTCCAACGAGGAACTCCCCGTCGATGTCAGAGTGGTTGCAGCGGCCAAGCAGAACCTGCGTGGTGCCGCCGACCAAGGCACCTTCAGAGAGGATCTCTACTACCGCCTCAATGTTCTGACGCTGTCGATACCGCCACTGCGCGATCGTCGCGATGACATCCCTCTCTTGTTCGCGCATTTTCTCCGCAACTGTGACACCCGACTAAAGCGTGAGGTTGCGCGACCGCAACCGGGCGATCTCGCCCAGCTAGCAGTGCATGATTGGCCGGGCAATGTGCGGGAACTCGAAAACGTTGCCATGCGCTTTGCACTCGGCCTTGGCATCGAATTCGGCCAGACGGTTAGCCCTGTAGCAGGCACCGGGTTCAATGAAGCGCCACTGACCGATCAGCTTGCCGGTCTCGAACAGCTAATCCTGCGTCGAACTCTTGCCGACTGCGACGGCAGCATGAGGCAATGCTACGAGCGCTTGGGAATCTCACGCAAGACGCTCTACGACAAACTCAAAAAGTACGGCATTTCGCATGCAGGCGAAGACGACCAGACCAAATCTCCTCAGGCTTGATGCCGGACGGAGTGCACGATGCCACACACCCATTGCGGTCAATGAGTGGACCTTCCTACACCGCCCCACCATTGCTGCATCGGAGCAGCTCAAAGCTTCCCCAATTTAGCCTTTGTTTTTCAATCCCTTGGAAGAAAAGTGCAGACTGCGCTCGATGCCTGACGAACGTGGCACAGCGGTTGCTGTTTATTTCCTGTTAACCTGTGGAATGGCTTCAGCCCAACCCGCAAAGCGCTTTCCAAAACGGGAGGAATACAATGCGCAAAACTATAATGGTCACGACCGCGATTGCCGGTCTGGCATTCGCCGCAACTCCAGCCATGGCGGCCTGCGACGATGGCGAGATCGTCATCAAGTTCAGCCACGTCACCAACACCGATAAGCACCCCAAGGGCATCGCGGCATCGCTTCTCTCGGAGCGCGTCAACCAGGAAATGAATGGAAAGGCCTGTATGGAGGTCTATCCGAACTCGACGCTCTATAACGATAAGAAAGTCTTGGAAGCCATGCTGCAAGGCGACGTGCAGCTTGCTGCCCCGTCACTGTCGAAGTTTGAAAAGTTCACCAAGAAATTCCGCATCTTCGATCTTCCGTTCGTGTTCAAAGACGTTGACGCCGTCGACAAGTTCCAGAATTCCGATTCCGGTCAGAAGTTGAAAGACTCCATGAAGCGTAAGGGCCTCCAGGGGCTAGCCTTCTGGCACAATGGCATGAAACACATGTCGGCCAACCGTCCGCTAATCAAGCCAGAGGACGCCAAGGGTCTCAAATTCCGCGTTCAGGCTTCAGATGTTCTAGTCGCCCAATTCGCCCAGCTTGGTGCCAACCCGCAAAAGATGTCCTTCAAGGAAGTCTACGGCGGTCTGCAAACCAAAGTCATCGACGGACAGGAAAACACCTGGTCGAACATCTATGGCAAAAAGTTTTTCGAAGTGCAGGACGGTGTGACCGAAACCAATCATGGCATTCTCGATTACCTCGTCGTAACATCAACAGAATGGTGGGACGGGCTTCCTGACGACGTTCGCTCGCAACTGGCCACGATCATCGACGAAGTCTCACAAGCACGCAACCAAGCCTCCTCCGAGGTCAACGAGGCCAACAAACAAAAAATTATCGAAGCCGGCGGCAAAGTACGCACCCTGAACGACGAACAGCGTGCGGCTTGGGTTGAGGCCCTGAAGCCAGTCTGGAAGAAGTTCGAGCGCGATGTCGGCTCCGACCTCCTCTCAGCAGCTCAAGCATCCAACAACTGATCGCTGCACGGCATTTGAAATAAGAGCCCGCAACAAATGTGGGCCACGTCATCGGCAACCGTACGTCCGGAAATACACCCGGACGTACGGTCAACCGAAGCACAAATGTCTGGGAGGATACGCCATGTCCGAAGCCTCAAAAGGCGGCGTCAGCGGCATTATCGATCACATCGAGGAATCGATCATTGCGATCCTCATGGGGGCAATGACGCTCATCACTTTCGCCAACGTCGTCGCACGATATCTCCTGAACTCCAACATCCTGTGGGCTCTCGAAGCGACCGTCTTCTTGTTCGCTTGGATGGTTCTGCTGGGCGTCTCCTATGCCGTCAAAAAATCCCTTCATCTCGGTGTCGACATCATGGTCGGCTCGCTCGCACCTCGCACACGCAAGATTGTCACTCTTGTTGCTGTGGCCTGCTGCATTGCCTACGCGGCGTTAATGCTGAAAGGCAGCTGGGACTACTGGTATCCCTTTGTCAGCAAGCGCGCGTGGCTAGAAACCGACGACATCCCAATGCCTTTCTTCCTGCGTTTCTTCGAAGGCTGGCTCAATGAAGGCGAGGTTTATGAGAAGATGCCGCGCTTCATTCCCTACGCCGTCCTTCCGATCAGTATGGCGCTGTTGACGTTCCGCTTCATTCAAGCCGGCTGGGACATTTACACCGGAAAGCGTGACTCACTCATCGCTGGCCACGAAGCCGAAGAAGAACTCGCACAAGCCGCAGCAGCGAAGGAAGATTGAGCTATGGAAGTCGCCATTCTTTTTGCCATGGTGATCGGCCTGCTGTTCATTGGCGTTCCGATCGCCGTCGCGCTGGGTCTCTCCAGCATCATCTTCCTTCTAATGTACTCGGACGGATCGCTCGCCTCGATCGCCCAAACCCTGTTCAATGCATTTGAGGGACATTTCACGCTCCTCGCCATCCCATTCTTCATTCTCGCCTCCACTTTCATGTCGACGGGGGGCGTGGCCCGAAGGATCATCCGGTTTGCGATCGCCGTGGTCGGCCACTTCCGCGGTGGACTAGCAATCGCATCGGTCTTTGCGTGCATGATGTTCGCAGCGCTATCGGGATCGTCCCCTGCCACCGTTGTTGCCATCGGCTCGATCGTCATCGCGGGAATGCGTCAGGTTGGCTACACCAAAGACTTCGCAGCGGGCGTCATCTGTAACGCAGGCACGCTCGGCATTCTGATCCCCCCCTCCATCGTCATGGTCGTCTACGCAGCCGCAACCGACGTTTCCGTTGGACGCATGTTCCTGGCTGGCGTCATACCCGGACTTCTCGCCGGACTGATGCTGATGGTCGGAATATATATTGCCGCTGTCTGGAAGAACCTTCCAGCACAGGATTGGGCTGGCTGGGGAGAGATCTTTGCTTCAGCACGCGACGCGATCTGGGGACTCTTGCTGATCGTTATCATCCTCGGTGGCATCTATGGCGGCATCTTCACCCCGACCGAAGCAGCGGCCGTCGCAGCCGTGTATGCCTTCTTCATCGCCAACTTCGTCTACCGCGACATGGGACCGCTCGCCAATCCTGACGGCGATCCCATCCCGGTGCTCAGAAAGCCCCAAAGCCTGCTTACGGTCTGGTTCCATCCCGATACCAAACACACGCTTTTCGAAGCTGGCAAGCTGACCATCCTCTTGATGTTCATCATCGCCAACGCGCTGATCTTGAAGCACGTGCTGACCGAGGAGCGCATTCCGCAAATGATCACGGAGGCCATGCTGGCTGCCGGGTTCGGTCCGATCCTCTTCCTTGTCGTCGTCAACATCATCCTGTTGATCGGCGGCCAGTTCATGGAACCGTCGGGTCTGCTGGTGATCGTCGCCCCTCTGGTATTCCCGATCGCCATTCAGCTAGGGATCGATCCGATCCATCTCGGCATCATCATGGTCGTCAACATGGAGATTGGCATGATCACACCGCCGGTCGGCCTCAACTTGTTTGTGACCGCAGGTGTCGCGGGAATGTCCGTGCTGAATGTCGTTAAGGCCGCATTGCCTTGGGTCGGGATCATGTTCGTCTTCCTGATCCTCGTCACCTACGTGCCGATCATTTCCACATGGCTACCAACGCTATTGATGGGACCGGAGATCATCACACGTTAGCGATAACACCCCTGCACCAGCTCACGGCTCGCCCACCGGGCGACCCGTGGTGCGGGGCCGACGATTACGGAGTGACACGTCGTGGCCGACACCGACAAGCCATCTGGCGAACTGATGACCCGGACATTGACGATGCCTGCAGATTCAAACGCAAGCGGCGATATCTTCGGCGGCTGGGTGCTGTCGCAAATGGACATCGCCGCCGGCATCGCTGCAGGTCAACGCGCCCAAGGCCGCGTCGCAACCGTCGCCATCGAAGCGATGAGCTTTTTAAGGCCCGTGCATATTGGCGACGTGCTGTGCGTCTACTCTGAGATCAAACGAAGCGGACGCACATCCATGTCGATCGAGCTTGAAGCCTGGGCCTTGCGAAATCGCATCGGGGAGCGTGTTAAAGTCACTCATGGCGTCTTTACGTTTGTTGCCATCGATAGCGAGGGGCGGCCGAGACCGTTACCGGAACTCTCGCAGCCCGCAAAGTCGGATTGAAGAAGCACAGTGTCGAAAGCCCACTGAGGACTCTAAGGCTTTAGCCTTGTATCAGCTTCATATCGCAGGCGAACACCGTTAAGGTTCATGAACGGCCTATTCTGACTTCCTATCCAGAGCAGTGAAGTCAAGCCAATGCGCGCCGGCCCCGTAATCTGTCCAACTGCGGACTTGTGGCACCCAAGCATTGCTAGAATACTGAACAGACGGCGAACCGCTCTGGTAAGGCCTTGCCTGATGGGCCTTTCCAAGTACCTCGAAACTTCAGTTGCGGCCCGACCGCGGGATTTCGCGCTTGAGAAAATCACAACCCTTTGATCAAAAAATGCAAAGCTTTGGTGCTCACGTGGCAAGACGCATACTATTTACAGGGTCCCAGGCCGACGGGCAGAGGACGTCAACTAATGAACGACAGCATGCAGAGAACCAGCGATCTTAGGCTTTTCGGCTGGTTTGGAGGCCTCGCGCTCGTCGCCGGTTTCACAGCCGCGGCAGCGTTTGCCCAATCTCCTGCAACCCCTGTCATCCTTTCCCAAGCAACAGAAGAAGAAATGGTCGACCGCATCGAGGCGTTGGGAACGCTTCGGGCAAACGAATCCGTGACAATCACGGCGCAAGTTATGGAGATAATCACTTCATTAAAATTCGAGGATGGCGAGCGGGTAACCAAAGGCCAGGTCCTGGCGGAAATGACCAGTGCCGAGGAAACAGCCTTGCTGCAGGAAGCCGAGGCGACCCTCCGTGAGGCTGATGAGCAACTGAAGCGAGCGCGACCTCTGGCCAAACGCGGCGTCAGCTCCGCGGCTGTGCTCTCCGAACGCCTTCGCGACTTCGAAACCGCAGCGGCCCGGCTCGAAGCCGTGAAATCAAGACTGGCGGACCGACGCATTGAAGCACCCTTCGCCGGTGCTGTCGGACTGCGCCGCATAAGTGTCGGCGCGCTTGTTGAACCCGGCACTGTGATTACAACCATCGACGACGACAGCGTCATGAAACTCGACTTTCCTGTCCCTGCGACATTCCTCTCCGTGATGCGAGTGGGATTGCCGATCGTGGCCGAGGCCGAGGCATTTGGAAACCGCACGTTTTTCGGTGAAGTCGCCGGCATCGACAGCCGCGTCGATCCGATCACTCGCTCCATCACAATCCGGGCGGTCATTCCAAATAAGGAGCAAATACTCAAAGCCGGGGTTCTGATGACTGTAGAGGTCCTCAAGAACAAGCGGCGTGTCGTTGTCATCCCCGAACAAGCAGTCATTGCACGAGGGCGCACTACCCATGTGTTCAAGGTCGATCCAAATGCGCAAGATCCAAAAGCTATAAAACAAGAGGTCAAAACCGGAAACCGGCACGATGGAAAAGTGGAGATCGTCGAGGGTCTCAACGCTGGCGACTACGTAATCACCGACGGAACGTTGCGCACCAGACCAGGACAGCCGGTGAGCATCACTGCCATTGATAATGACAACGAGCCGCTTGCCAAATTACTCAAGCGTAAAACCGACAACCCTACTTAACCGGCGTTTCCGCGCTCCGCTAAACTTGTTCGAGGCAACACGACACGAGGCGCCATGTACCTGTCCGATCTGTCCGTAAAGAGACCGGTCTTCGCTGCAGTCTTTTCACTACTCCTGGTTGCCTTCGGGGCGGTCGCTTTTGATCGCCTTCCACTGCGCCAATACCCCGATATCGACCCCCCAGTGGTGAGCATCGAAACGCTCTATCCAGGGGCCTCCGCCAACATCGTTGAAACGAGGGTGACTGAACTTATAGAAGAGCGTATTTCGGGCGTCGAGGGGATCTCCTTCATCGAGTCGAAAAGCGCAGATGGCGAGTCCAGAGTAACAATCGAGTTCAAGGTCGGCCGCGACGTTGACGCAGCCGCTAATGACATCCGCGATCGCGTCTCGGGAATTCTCGATGATTTGCCCGCCGAAGCTGATCCACCCGAGATCCAAAAGGTCGACGCCAACCGGCAAGTCATCATGTGGCTGAATCTTGCGAGCGCCGAAATGACGGTGCCGGAGTTAACCGACTATGCCAAGCGGTACCTCGTCGATCGCTTCTCGGTCCTCGACGGGGTCGCCCGCGTCCGAGTCGGCGGACAGCAGATTTACGCAATGCGTGTTTGGCTGGACCGCAAGGCTATGGCAGCACGAGGATTGACGGCCAATGACGTAGAAAACGCGCTGCGCGCGGAAAATGTAGAGCTACCCGCCGGATCTATCGAATCTCGTGACCAACTGTTCACCGTGCGCGTCGAGCGCTCGTTTACTTCCGCCGACGAATTCGCGGCCCTAGTCCTGCGCCGCGGTGATGACGGTTATCTCGTTCGGTTGGGCGACATTGCTCGTGTGGAAAAAGGTACTCGGGAAGATCGCAGCTTCTTTCGCGGTAACACGGTGCCCATGGTCGGGATTGGCATCGTCAAACAATCAACCGCCAACACCATTGCGGTCGCACGCGCGGCCAAGGCAGAAGCGGCACGGATCAATGCTGCTGGACTCCCCGACGGCATGACAATCGAACAAAGCTACGACACGTCCATTTTCATCGAAGGAGCTATCAAGGAAGTCTACAAGACGCTCTTCGTCGCGATGGCGCTCGTGATTCTCGTCATCTTGATCTTCCTCGGTAGTTTTCGCGCCACGCTGGTTCCGGCTGTCGCGGTGCCCGTTTCGATCATCGCCACCTTCATCGTACTTTATGCTCTCGGCTTTTCTGTCAACCTTCTCACGCTGCTGGCCCTAGTCCTCGCCATTGGCCTCGTCGTGGATGACGCGATCGTCGTTCTAGAGAACATTGTCAGGCGCATTCGCGAGCATGACGAGACCCCATTAGTTGCCGCGTACCATGGAACGCGGCAGGTTGGTTTTGCCGTCGTCGCGACAACAGTCGTACTGATCGCAGTCTTTGTCCCAATCACGTTCCTTGAAGGCGACATCGGTCGGCTGTTTTCAGAATTCGCGTTGACAATGGCCGCCGCCGTTGCGTTCTCGAGCATCGTCGCGCTTTCGCTATCCCCGATGATCGCCTCAAAGGTACTAAAACAGTCTGCGCAACCCGCCTTTGCTCAACGCGCCGTTGACAATGTGTTCGCCGGCATACGGCGCGGCTACGTGGCAACGCTCAAGCTCGCTCTGCGGGCCCGCTTCCTGGTCGTGATGATCTTCTTTGGTTTGGTCGCCGGAGCCTTCTGGCTCTTCGAAAAGTTGCCCTCTGAGTACGCACCCACCGAAGACCGCGGCGCATTCTTCGTGATCGTAAAAGGGGCCGAAGGCGCGACGTACACCTACATGAAGGAATACATGGACGAAATTGAGCGCCGCTTAGTGCCCTATACGGAGAGCGGCGAGTTCCAGCGGTTGCTTGTCCGGGCGCCGCGAGCCTTCGGCAACTACGAAACGTTTAACAGCGGTATTGTAATCGTTCTGCTAGACGACTGGGCCAAGCGCCGTTCCGCCTTCACCATCATGAATGAGGTGCGCACAAAACTCGCGGACCTACCCGGCGTTCGCGCTTTCCCGGTCATGCGGCAAGGTTTCCGCCGCTCCATCCAGAAGCCCGTGAGAATCACCATCGGCGGTGGCACCTGGGAAGAACTTGCTGAATGGCGCGACACCCTTGTCGAAGCACTGGAAGCAGACAACCCGGGCCTAGTCGGCCTCGACTGGGACTACAAAGAAACACAGCCGCAATTGCGCGTAGAAATCAATTACAACCGCGCTGCCGAATTAGGGGTGACGGTTTCAAACATTGGCAGAACCTTGCAAACCATGCTTGGGTCCCGGCGCGTGACGACCTACATCGATCAAGGCGAAGAATATGATGTGATCCTGGAAGGTGAGCCCGACAAACAGCGCACACCGGCAAGCCTGCAAAACATTTATGTCCGCTCCGACCGCTCGAACGCGCTCATCCCACTATCGAATTTCGTCACCGTGCGCGAAGAGGCCGGTTCAACCTCACTCAATCGCTACAATCGGATCCGAGCGATCACCCTGGAGGCCAACCTCAAAACCGGCGTCGCACTAGGGGACGCACTCGTCCATATCGAAAAACTCGCGCGTGAAAATCTGCCGCCTTCGGCGATCATCGACTACAAGGGTCAATCACTGGATTTTAAGAATGCTGGACAATCCATCCTATTTGTCTTCTTGCTGGGTATCGTTATCGTATTCCTGGTTCTTGCGGCACAGTTTGAAAGTTGGATACATCCTCTCGTCATCATGCTCACGGTGCCGCTAGCCGTCGGCGGAGCGCTGCTTGGCCTTTGGCTCACCGGCAACAGTTTGAACATATACAGCCAGATCGGGCTGATCATGCTGGTGGGCCTCGCCGCCAAAAACGGCATTCTGATTGTGGAATTCGTCAACCAACTGCGCGATGAGGGGCACCCCTTCGACGATGCATTGCTGGAAGCCTCCGCAATCCGATTGCGCCCCATTCTTATGACCGGCATCACGACCGCGGCGGGCAGCATCCCACTGATCTTGTCATTCGGCGCAGGTGCTGAGACACGACTTGTCATTGGCGTCGTGGTAGCTTCCGGCGTAACCGCCGCAACGTTTCTAACCCTCTTTCTCGTCCCGGTCGCGTACTCTTTATTGGCCCGGAACACCGGGTCGCCAGGCGATGTTACACGACGGTTGGAGGCAGAATCGACGAACGGCAGCAAAGCCAACCCCGCTCCGTTGGCCTCACCTGCGGAATAGGCGCAGTCCCAACCTGATGTGCATCGGCGTAATGAGCTTAGAAAGACCGAGGTGAATTGCAGTTAGTCGGAATCAAATACGCCCGGAGGAACGCGGAGCTGGCCGTCCCTGTCGGTATGAACAATCCCCTCTCCGTGGGTTCGCGGATCGCCGCTGTAAAAACCATCCCACCAACGCTTACCACCCGCGATAAATTCATCCAGCTTGGGAAACCCTCCGATACCATCGCGAAGCCCAAAGGAATCGAACCAAATGCATAGATCGAGGTGACGGTCTGTTCCTACTTGAAAGAGAGTAATGGTGTGTGACATGCCCGCGTCACCGGAACGGTAGTCCAAACTCAGGCGGTCCTGCCATTTTTCGAATTTTCCCTCCAGGTCAAAGAACTCCCAACCATAGACAGGCTCCTTGAAGCCCTCGATAACTCTCAACAAATCACCAAGCTCGAAGGCAACGACTTTGGCGCCGGCATCGTTCCAATCGCCCAACCTCAACGACGCTGCGACACGTCCGATGGGGTGGAATACAAACTGGATCCGACGGTCATTAGGTGGGGGTCCCACAAGCGGAAGCGTCAGCACGTCGAAGGTCACAAAGGCCATGCTGCGTTCTGTATCAACCTCCGCTCCGAGCATAGTCGCTTCGTTGAGCGCAACACCAAGGTCTGTTTTTACTTCTTCGCTCAATTCCATGGACTGCCTCCGATGCTTGTATAGGCCATCGTATTGTTTCAGGCATTCAAATTGAGGGCAAATTTGTAATGAAGTATCCCCTGGCGACCCTGAGTAGAAGCCGACCATTTCACTTTCGCAGACGACGTCGCTCCTCCAGTTCGCTCGCGCCGCGCCCTACACTTGGCGCACCTGATGCAGTTCCGCTCCGTCATCAGAGACAGCGCCACGCCAACTAAGCAGATGGCTGTCAAGCAAGGCGGAATCTATATCGGCGAGACGATTATCCACTCGGCAATTGCTGAAGGTGGCGTTCGGTTTCGGGTTCTCCGCCCACTTCGCGGTCATCGACCTCTGAATACCTTCGATAATTAGTAACGTGATGCTTGCTGCAATGCCTCATTACTGTGGCCGGTGAAGGCTCGGCATTGGCGACGTTCTTCTAGCCGATCCCGACTTTAGGACCGCATTGAACAACCTCGGCTTACTTGGAAAGCATAGACACGGTGCGCCCCAGCGACGCCTTGGCTCATCTGGTTTCGAAGATGAAGCTTACCGCAAAGCGTTGCGCCGCTGACAGCCGCTGCGTGAAGCGCAGCGGGAACTTAGGAAACAGCCATCACGGAACTCTATATGTATTTTTATCGAATCCACCGTCTGAAGCCTTGCCCATGGCGGCAAGCGGCCCTTTCCAGCGGCGATCGCCTAACGTACTTGTCCAGCCCACTCGATATGTATGGCCTATTCAAGCAGTTGGAAGTGATAAAGTAGGCGTGCAAAACGGAAAGGTCCCGAGCGGTGTTCGCCAAAGATCCTTCCATCGATACCAATTGCATGGAAGGGCTGCCCAAATGTCGGCTAGCATAGATCAGAACCGCCAAACCGCCACCGCATTTTACGAGATGATGTTTAACGATTGTGATCCGCGGCGCGCGGTGGAGCTATTTGTTGGCGCCGATTACACTCAACACAATCCGCACGTAGCTGATGGCAAGAAAGGTTTTATTGAATATTTCGAGCGCATGGCGCGTGAGTATCCTAGAAAAACTGTGTCGATCAAACGCACGGTTTGCGAAGGAAACTACGTTGTCCTGCACTGCCATCAGGTTTGGCCGGGTGGCGACGAATACGCCGGTATTGATATCTTCCGGCTCGACAGCGATGGCAAGATCGTAGAGCACTGGGACGTTCTTCAGGCCATGCCGAAGTCAAGCGCCCACGAAAACGGGATGTTCTGACAGCCCGGAATCCGAAGGTTGGTGCGGACGGCGGGACTCGAACCCGCACGGGCGAACCCTCAGGATTTTAAGTCCTGTGTGTCTACCAATTCCACCACGTCCGCTTGGGAAAGATCACAACGTATTGTTATTAATAAGTTTTACCAACCAGCTGAGAGACGCGCCCTAGGATTTACCCTAGGAGTGTTCCAAGTTCAAACTTGAACTCGAGTTCTAGACCAAACCCACTAATACGTCATGTCCAGACAAAGTGCCCCCTCAAGGGCATTGTCACATTAAGCGAAATTGGCCCAATATGGACGATCGACCGGCAGGCTAAGCCTTTGAAATCCCACGCGTCAAAATTAGCCGCTGTCGGCAAATTCCTGTCAATCAGACTTAATGTGACAACGCCCAAGCGACACTTGTCGATCGATGAGCTGGCGGCGCTCGGTGAAACTTTGCATCAAGCCGAAGCGGAGGGCGCTCTTAAGTTGTGCGTCAAAGACGGCGTCAGGACAGAAACAAAAACAGTCCCTATCGCACCCGCTGTCATAGCTGCGATCCGGCTTCTCGTCCTGACCGGCGCGCGTAAGTCCGAAATCCTTACACTGCGATGGGACTGGATCGACCTGGATGCTAGTCGGATCAACTTTGAAAAATTGACATCTCGCAACGAGTGGCTTGCCACCCGTTCTTTGCCCGCATGACCATGTCGAACAGGTCGTAGGACACTCTAGGCACGCACTTCTCTGCTAGAAGTTTTGCCGCTGAAGATAATCAGCTGAGCTTCGCGACAACTTTCCACTTCGTGCTGCCAATCTTTGTCACACGCCACTTGCTGCGGTCATTGAGCTTTACCTCGCCGACGCCGTCATTGACGCTCCATTCGCGAACGACACCGCCGCCTCGTTTATTTTGGGAAAATTCCAGGGAAAACTTGTCGCGAGGTTTCGGATGAATTTTCCGCGTACGCCCATCCTTTTCTTCGGTCACTTCGAGAGGCTTCGGCCAAAACGTGGTGTCAACTTCCCAAACGCTATTCTCGACGGACCAATAGAACATTGCCCGAGCTCCCTTTCTGCTGGCGTACTTCACAAAATAAAACCGGCTCAGTCCAGTTGTTGTGGGAACCTCTAGGCTGGCACTTTTCTCCTACGAGTTTGCCGCTGAAGATAATCAGCTGAGCTCCGCGATGACTTTCCACCTCGTACTCGTACGGTCGCCAATCCTTTCCACACTCCACTTGCTGTCGTCACGGAGCTCCACCTCGCCGGTTCCGTTGTCGACGTTCCAAGCGAGAGCTTCACCACCGCCTGGATCGCCGTTGGAAAACTGCAGGGAAAACTTGTCTTCAGGTTTCGGATGAATTTTCCGCGTGCGCCCATCCTCTTCGTCGGTTACTTCGAGAGGATGCGGCCAAAACTTGGTGTCAACTTCCCAAACGCTATTCTCGACTTGCCAATGGAACATCGAACGGGCTCCCTTTCTGCTGGGGTACTTCAAAAAATAAATCCGGCTCGGTTCAGTTGTCGTGGGACCCTCCAGGCCGGCACTTTTCCTAGCGGCCCCAGTCGAACCCGCCGAGGGCGGGGGACCAGGCGCCGTATTCCTTCAGTGCAACGCCGCCATGAGCCAGGAGCGGACGTTTCAGTTTATCATTCGGCTCGCGGCACCGTCTCGCTGCTTTTCGGACCAAGACTCTGTCGCGCTTGAAAGTCCTTCCGGACGAAGCGTGAGGTCATGGCGCGCAGGAGGGCGCTGTAGTTGAGCGCGAAGCTAAGTTCCGTGCCCACTTGTGCCCGACACCCGTTCGTCGCGACGATGAGATGGTCACTGGACGCGCCGAGAATTTCAGAGCCGTTCAGCGCGGAAAGACCGGCCGGGTCGATGTCCTGATGTCCGACTGCCAAGACCATCTGGTTGGTGGTCCCGTGATGGCGTGTTTTTGTAGTTTTTTCGAACGTGGGATGCGCCATCTCACCCCATGGCTGTGATGGCTTAATCTTTGATTCGATCACTTCGGCAAAAAGAGTGACGGCATCTGTATAGAGCCCCTCAATGGGTTCGCGATACAGCGGATCGACCCCCATCAGTATGGATTCACCCAGGCGCAATTCATTGATGCGACCAATACTGTTGCCGCTGAGCGCCCACTTCAGATTGCTCGAGTTTCCTCCTGAAACAGTGCGCGTCACCAAGTTACTGCTGGCGCAGAACTTCTGATCGAGGTCATCGGCCAAGCGAGACAGTTCGCCCATGTTTATACCGTCAGGTATGACACCGTTGAAGCAGCCCAGGCTAGCGCCAATGCCACGCAAATCAATGTGCGAAAAAGTTAGCGTCCGGCGAACCGTTTCTTCTAGGTCATCCGGCATGATACCTTCGCGAAGGTCACCCAGCTCAACCATCAACAGGATCGCATGACGGCGCCCAGCTTTTTGGGCTGCATCTGACAAAGCACTGATGACATCCAGTTCTGTATTCAGACTGATATCGGCATTGGCAACGACAAGACCGGCTTGGCTCAACATGGGCGCGCGGATCAGCGCGATAGGAGCTGCAATCCCGGCGCGGCGCATTTCTTCGATGTTCTCGATCCGGGAATCCCCGAGCGTCCCGACGCCTGCCGCAAGTAAAGTCTCGGCGTAGCTCGGATTGCCCATGCACGCCTTGGTTACGCCGGTCACTGCAATGCCGTGGCTATTCAGGCGTCCAACGAGTGTTGATGCGTTGTGAAAAACCTTGTCTAGATTGATTTCGATCCGGGGGGCGGTCACTGCATGTTGACTGTCAGCTTGCCCGCTAGTTGGGGGTGCGCCGACAGGACCATTTGCACCAGGTTCTCAGTCGGTCGGGATAGCGCATCAGTGACGGGAATACAGAGTTGGCTCTCGTATTCCGCGATGGCATCTGAGACCGAATCATCCGTCATGTTCTCGTGGTTGATCGTCAGGCCGATAACCTTGGTGTCCGTGAACGATTGAATGAGTTCGATCTCAGACTCGGGTGACGGCATCGCCATCTCCTCAAAATCACATCGATGCTTTCTGCCGGGAGCGTGTTGCAGAATGACGCTGTCTGGCACGCTGCCTCTCAGGATAAACGCGGACGTGCAGAAGGCTGGATGGCTGAGCGCACCCTGACCCTCGATAACAATGATATCAGGGTTCTCGCCCTCGCTTGCCTCTATGATTGCTGCTTCCAGCTCGCCGCAGCAGAACTGCGATGGAACTGCGTCTAGCGCAACGCCGTAACGCCCCCCTTGGATCAGCCCCGTTTGGCCAGTACTGACCATGACGGCTTTGATACCGCGTTGGTTTAGTGCGCGAGTTAGAATGCTCGCAGTGGTTCGCTTGCCAATTGCGCAATCGGTACCAAGCACGGCAATGCGTGGGCATGGCACAGCGTTGACGCTGCCATTGAAGAGGCGAAGATCGTTCTTGGGGCGTGGCTTGCGAATATCTACGATTCTGACGTTGGCCGATTTCGAGGCTGCCAAAAACACAGGATCATCATTGAGAAATTCGTGAAGCCCGTTGACGATGTTCATGCCAAATTGGATGGCGGTGAGTACGACCGTGCGTTCATGGGCCGATAACTTGCCCGTTGCTGGTGCCATGCCATAGATGAAGGTGTCAGGCTCGGCCTGCAGGGAGTCCAACGCGTCGTCGAGATCTCGATAAATTGGAATGCCATTGGGCGTACCATCGAGAACGGCGCCGGCATCGAGACCGGATGTTGCGCTATCGATGACCGCGACGATTTTGTATTTCTCGGAATGGCGGACAAGTCCGTTGGCGGTTTTGCCATCGATGTGTCCGAAGTTCGCTTCGCAATAAACAATTGCTGACGGCGTAGCCACCTGTTGCCGAGGTGGGCGCTGTAGCAAAAGTGGCACGACGTTGGTCGTTCCTGAAAGCTTTCCAGTCAAAACATCGGCCGCCAATGGGCCGGTGAACGGAATGACGGTCATAAACGATCCTCAGGAGCGGAGGTTCGGCACGCAACACGATTGTGCGCGCAGTCCGCAGCCTCTGCGCCTGTTCAGGACCGCGCAAAGGCGTATTCTCGATGGGTTAGCGCAATTTGCTGTGAGACAGGCCAATACACACCCACTCCAGTGAGCCTTCAGCGCTGCACTGAGATTGCATCGACAGGATGTGCTTGAATTAAATTCAAAACACGCCGGCCATCCGTCCGGCGCACCGAGGTTGACCTTGCGAAGTCATCGGCCGTTGGCCGGTTTGTGACGTCTATCAACAGAATCAACATGCACGATATTGAAGCGCAAGTCCAATCGATGTGCTGGCCGACAGTGGCATTGTCACGTTTACTTGTGTGCTGCGCGAAAATGCACGGCGTCGCCATGTTTCACGCGGCACCAGTCACAGCGTCCCACCTGTCCATAGCTGCCGCTCGGAACTGTCGCATTGTTCTGCGTGAGATCAGATGATGCTGGACGTTGAATGTGTTGTATATAGCGGCGTGGGTTGAGAGAAATCGTTGCGCGGCACCAGCTGATTTGAATCGCTGCATCCGTCGTTCTCTTTGCCGTACCGGGAGATGAGAATTCTCGGCCCGATTGTTGATCCGACCGCCGGTTATGTGGCGAGCTCTCATCCCAAGTTCGCTCAATGCCGCGCCATATGATGGCAGTTTGTCTGTCATGA
>DAOUZE010000107.1 GCA_030665765.1 Filomicrobium sp. | reverse complement strand
GAGAATGTTTACGAGATTGTTGCCCAGCAGAACCGTTCCGATCAGGCGCTCCGGCGCCGCCAGCATCCGGTTCACCGTTTTCGCCTGCCGGTTGCCATCCTCCGCCATCGCGTGTATCCGCGCCCGTGAGGCGGCCGTCAGTGCCGTCTCCGAACCGGAAAAAAACGCCGAAAGCCCAAGCAGCAAAACAATGCCGCCGACGGTCAGGAGTAGTTCGATTGACATTTCAGGTCTTCCACTTAGGTGGGCAAGCAACCGGAGAAGGTGGATCGGCACACTCAGCGCTACGCGCCGAATTCAATCTCAACCCGGTTCGCTTTTACGGCAAAATCGGCAAAGCTGAGTAGGCTGTCGCCGGCTCCGTTCTGGCAACGTTTTATCACCTTGTTAAACGGATGCGCGCTGAAGTTCTTCTCGGCTTCGTAAACACAGGCCTGCGACAGGTTTCCCCCGGCCTGCTTGTCAATGCGCCACCGCGCCTTGGCTGCAGCCTGACTGATGACCTCAACGGTGTAAGCGCCGAAGCATATCAGCAACCGGTCACCTTGGGTTTCAAACAGACTGCCCTCCGGGGCAACACCATCGACAATGCGTTCGTCGAAGTCGCCATCGACCTCCTCAAGACTCTGAATCTAGTAATCCAAGCTCAAACCAAGATTTGGTGCGATCTCGACAAGCAGCGCAGCTTGGACTTTCCGTGTTTCGACATGCTCAGGCCTTAGTTCTCCAGACCCTCGCCGCACTTTTCTAGCAGCAAACTGCGCACGATCTCGATGTCGACAGCCTGGGTTAGGAAAGCTTTCCCGATGCCCCGCACAAGCACAAAGGTCATCCGGCCCTGGCGCACTTTCTTATCCTGCGCCATCAGCCGGATTAGTTCCTCGGCATCCAGTGGCGGCCCGGAAATATCACTGATCAGCGTCGGCAAACCGACCCCTGACAAGTGATCGGCGACGCGCCGAGCCGAGCCTCGCTCGCAGAGACCCAACCGCTCTGAGAGCTCAAAAGCCAAGACCACGCCGATCGACACACCTTCGCCGTGCAGCAACCGGTCGGAGTACCCCGTTGCCGCCTCCAGCGCGTGCCCGAAGGTATGGCCGAGATTAAGCAATCCGCGCTGACCGGCCTCCTTTTCATCGGCTATCACGAGGGCTGCCTTTGCCCGGACGCTTGTTTCCACGGCCTTCATCAAAACATCCGGCTCGTGCGCAAAAACACCGCTCCAATTCGCTTCAAGCCAGGCAAAGAATTCAGCGTCCCCGATCAGACCGTACTTCGCCACCTCTGCGTAGCCGGCCCGCATTTCTCGCTCCGGCAACGTCTTCAAAACATCGATGTCGGCGATCACCAGGCTGGGTTGATGGAATGTTCCGATTAGGTTCTTGCCCTGCCGCGTATTGATGCCGGTCTTCCCGCCCACCGATGAATCAACCTGCGCCAACAGCGATGTCGGGATCTGCACGTAGCGCACACCGCGCCGCAGGATCGACGCCGCAAATGCCGCCAAATCTCCAATCACACCGCCGCCAAACGCGACCACCAGGTCACCGCGCTCCAACCCCATCTCAAGGAGACTCTCGCTCAAGCGTTCCAACTCACCGAAACGCTTGGTCGCTTCACCGGGACGCAGCACGACCGAACCTTTAAAACGGCCTTCCGCCCTCATTGACGCTTCCAGCGTCTTGAGGTGATGCCCGGCAACATTCTCATCACTGACAACGCCGCAAAGGCCGGCCCCGAGTCTCTGGGCGATAAACCGGCCGGCATCATTCAGAATTCCAACGCCGATCAGTATTTCATACTCACGGCCCGGCAAATCTATGCGCACCTTGCGCTGCGCACCGGCCTGGGCGACATTAGAGTAAACTATGCTTGGCATGACGGTTCCGGTTGTCAGATTAGACTATCGCGGTGATTACAGCGGCCAGCCAGTCTTCTCGCGGACCACCGCATCCTGTCAAACGCTCCGCGGACGCAGGTCGATGAGCATCGCCGCAATCTCGGAAACAATCTGCTCATGCGGGACATCCCGGCTTTCCGCAACGATATCGGCCTTCGCGTAGGTCGGATAGCGCTCCTCCATTAGCCGGGCCATAACCGCGGAAGGCTTACCAGTCTTCAGCAACGGGCGGTTGTCGCGGCGAGAAACCCTCCGCATCAGCACTGACAGATCGGCTTTGAGCCAAACCGAAATGCCCTTTTCAGCGATCCGCGCCCGCGTCTCAGCGTCCATATAGGCACCACCTCCGGTCGCCAAAACCTGCGGCCCGCCCGCCAGCAGACGCGCGATCACTTTTCTTTCGCCTTCGCGGAATTCTACTTCACCATGATCTTCAAAGATCTCGCTGATCGTCTTACCAGCCGCCTTTTCGATTTCATCGTCGGCATCGACAAAGGGCAGCTTGAGACAAGCCGCCAGGCGACGGCCGATAGCCGACTTGCCGCAGCCCATCAGTCCCACCAAAACGATGGAGTTTGTCCCCAGCATCTCCAAGACCCCGGCGACCTCCTGTCGGTTCGGTCCTTTTACGCGGCGGCTAAAACCAAAACGGATCATTTAACGCTCTGGAATTGATAGAATCGCATCACTACTCCATAACATCATAGACGGGATGCTTGAGCTTGCGGAATACCCGACACGTTCGGGTCCGTGAGGCGACCCCGAACCCGACCGTTTTCCTGCTTCTTCCGGAATTGCGCATCCATCGAAGCATAGGTCAGACTAGACGTAAGGTGACAGTATTTCAGGATTAAGTGCTACTGCTCAGATTGTGATGGCAGCTAAGGTCGCGCGCAGGAATCCGGCTACATTCCTGCTTCCGTCATCATCCTCGGCGATAAATTGCACCTGGGTTGTAGGTGTCAGGCACACGTTTCAGTAAATCTCGGTGATTGTTCCGCCGATATCAACGTGCAGCACGGCTTAGACACACTGAAGCCAACTTGTACTACCACCATGCCCTGTGAGGAGCGAACAAACCCAAGATGCCTAGCCTCTTTCGTTTTCTCTTCATCGCCGGAGTGTTGTCAGGGATCGTATTCGCCGGTCTCTACTTCCTCGCGACCGAATTCGAGCCTGACCAACGGGAGGTCTCCCAGCGGCTTGAGGATCTTCAGGTGGAGCGCCTTGAGGAATGACGAGACGGCAATTCTCGCGGTTTCTCCACAAGAAACAAGAACGGCACGTTGAGGCAGGCGGATTTCGAACCGGCCTCTGTTTGGCGATGATCAGCGTTGTTCTGACTTCGGCATCTTCTGCCGTGGCCCAGGAAGATTGGCCGGGCAGCGCTTGGGACAGACCAGCCCAAACGAAAAAGCCGCCGCAATCCAATGTGCAGCCGCTCAGACCAATGAACGCGCCCCCCAGCTTTGAGTCACTCGGCCAACACGGCGATCCGAACTCCGTTCCGGGCGGTTTTTCGCCTAGAACCAATGGATCTGCGCAATCGTTCGCAACGCCGCCATCGGTCGATCGCGCCGACTTGAGCCCGCTCTTCCCCAGCCACACCCCGAACACCCCGTCGGGTTCTGTGTTCAAAGCACCGCAGGCAACTAGCCGAACGGGCAATTTCAGATCGACGCCGTTTTCAGCGCTCCAAACCGCAGGCAGGGTCGATCCGGAGATCACCAGCCGCATTTTGGACGACCTGAAGGCACCAAAATCACATACATTGAGGCGCCTGCTTGCCAACGCGCTTGCATCCCTAGCCGTGGATGCCGACGCAAAAGAAGACCGCTTGCCCGAATCAAGACTTAACGCGTTATTCCGCTTAGGATTCTTGACTGAGGCGGCCGATTTCCGCATCCCAGCGAGCTTCAATCGCGGCAGCTCGGATTGGGCCCGGCTGGCCCTGACCCGGTCTCACGCGCGGGTCGCATTGAACAACAGCGACAGCGCCTGCATTGACGCCCGCGATATTATCGCCCAGGCAAACGCGCTTCCAAAAGAAGACAAGCACACCGCGATATTGATATCGGGTTATTGCGGAGCTCTTACCGGCAATAGCGCTGCCGCGACACTCGCCGCCGATGTCGCTCGCGAACAGTCAGGCTTTGATCCCGCCAGTTTAGCCGCACTCGAAGCCGTGGCACACAGTTCGCAACCGCGTATTTCAGCCACCATCAAGCTGTCGCCGATCAGTTATCGCCTACTGCAGAAAGCCGGTGCGGAACCGGAACAACTGATCTCGGCAAAATCCGATACGGCGCTACTCGCCGCGATGTCACAGGACAACGAGCTGCCAGCATCATACCGAATTCAAGTCACCGAAAGAGCCGCCGACGACGCCGTCATATCCGTTGATGCGCTCGCAAAAGCTTATCGCGGTGCAACGGGGGGAGCCGATATCGAACAAATGCGCTCCGGTCGCGATGCTGAGACAGCTAGCCCCTCAGAGCGCCGCGCCGAAATGTATGTTGCCGCCATCCGACAGCAGACGCCGCTGCGCAAAGTTCGGCTGATCCGCTCCTTTCTTGACGCGAACCGCAAATCCAGCAGTTATCAGACCGCCCTCGAGCTCATGGCAAAGCCCGTCGAGAGCCTCCGGCCTGTCCCGGAGATTGGTTGGTTTGCCGAGACAGCAATAGAAGTCCTACTCATTTCAGGCCGCCATCGGCAAGCCCGCGAATGGTTGCAACTCGCTGAGAGTGCCGATCCCCGAGGCCCTCGGGCGCTGGTACACTGGGCTGCACTCATTGATATCGCCGATTGGCAGCGCCAGACCAGCCGCGGCCAAAGCCTCCAGTCGTTGGAACAGATGGCATTACGCGGAGACTTTCTCCCTGACGATCTGCACCGTCTAGCGACCGTCCTTGATGCGCTCGCTTACCATGTCCCAATTCCACTTTGGGAAGCTGCAAGTCGCACCCCGCAACCCACCTCCGGGCACCTGCCCGCAACCGGGTTGCTTTCCGAGTTGCAGAAAGCCTCCAAGTCCCGCGATACGACCCGCACTATTCTGCTGGTCCTCAACGCTATAGGAGGCAACGGGCCAAGAGGCTCTCACATGATTGCGCTTGGCGACTCGATCAGGGCTCTTAAGCGTGTCGGCCTTGAAAAAGAAGCCCGACTACTGAGCCTAGAAGCATTGTTCCCAGCCTGGCCCCGCGCGCCAAGAGGCTGACAGGAAGATCTGATCGTCCCGTTGCGTAGCGTTTCCGGCATACCTTGAGGGCCCAGCATGTCTGATTCCCGCAGCGGCATTTCAAACAACCACGCGATCGAGCTCTTCCTCGACATGCTCGCCGCCGAGCGCGGCGCCGCCGAGAATACGTTGGCCGCCTACCGTCGTGATCTGGAGCATGCCAGCCATGTTTTCGGCCAAAAAGGCGACGCCCTCTGCACCGCCTGCCCCGACACCATCGCTCGTTATCTAACATCACTTGCCGAGGATGGATTGGCGCCCGCGTCTCGCGCCCGTAAACTCTCTGCGTTGCGCCAACTTTACCGCTTCCTGATCGCCGAGATGATCATCCAAGAGGATCCAACGCATGGTTTCTCGGGTCCCAAAAAGGCCCGCTCGCTCCCCAAAACGTTGTCGATCGCTGAAGTTGACCGGCTTATAGAATCTGCCTCTCGCCGCGCTGATCAGACAGCCGGGGCCGAGCGTTACCGTGCGGTACGGCTCTACTGCCTCCTGGAAGTTCTTTATGCCACGGGGCTTCGAGTGTCCGAGTTAGTCTCGCTTCCACGCGATGTCTTGACCGGCGACGGCCAGGTCCTAACGGTGAAAGGCAAGGGCGGCCGGGAACGCATAGTCCCCCTCACTTCCAACGCCCGCTCCGCATTGCAGAGTTATCTCCAGCTTGGTGCAGAACCCGGCGACAGCCTCAGTCCGACCGTTGCCACCCGCTGGCTCTTCCCCTCCAAAAGCGCGCAGGGTCATTTGACCCGCCAGCGCTTCGGCCAAGACCTCAAAGAGCTTGCTAAAGAGGCCACCATCGACCCAGAGCGCGTCAGCCCTCACGTGCTTCGCCACGCCTTTGCCAGCCACCTCCTCGACCGCGGTGCTGACTTGCGCGCCGTGCAGCAGCTGCTGGGCCACGCAGATATCTCGACCACCGAGATCTACACCCACGTTCTCCAGGAGCGCCTAAAGAAACTCATCGAACAACATCACCCGCTGGCGACTGGAAAAAAGGACTAAGTCTGCGCGACGACAGTCTACAGACTCGAGCAGCCACCGTCGGACCTCATTTGCCAGGACGGCTCACGGAGCACCGAACCGACTCCAAACAACGCCCAAACAATTCCCCGCCGAAGCCAGATTCCGAACCAGATAGGCCGTCGAACCCTGCCCCACCTCAGATGCCATTCTGTAAGCTCTGTGCTCGCTTAGGGATGGGTTTTGTCCAGCGTGTCGCGGAGCCACTTTGGCAATAATCGCTCAAATCGAAGGAGTGTATCGCTAGCCGGTCGATGCCCGCGACGCCACTGTTTAAACCACGCCCTCAAAGTCGGGCTTACCATCAACAAAAGCCCCGCCCCGACTAGGAACAAAGGCAGCCCAAGTGGAGTTGGAAGCGGCAAAAGAAGCACCCCCATTGCGATGGAGGTCCAGCCGGCGACCAGCATTAAAACAGTGCGCATTCGCTTTCTTCCGCTAGAACTGAACCTTTCGCAAGGCTGTCGCCTTTCTGGGCGGCGCTGCTAAAAATGCTACCTCGATATCCTTGAGCAACCTGCCAAAGGCTATATTACATGCCTGCATTCGCTTTGTGACCCTCCTCCAGGCTAGTAAACCGCGGATGGGCTGCCCAACCTCCAATGCGCCGTCAAGTCCCCTTGACTTGGGCTCGCCTGCTCGCTCTAACGACTTGATAAGTCTTCGATACAGGCGACAACCCCACGCTTCTCGGACAAGGCACGCCCATATGGCGAACACCGACGAAAATTCCAACGAATGCACAACGCAACTGTGCACCTACCTCGATTTCGAAAAGCCCATCGCCGAACTCGAGAGCAAGGTCAACGAAATGCGTGCGCTGATCGACGAAGACACCGAAAAGTCCCTGTCGGATGAGATCAAGAAGCTGAAGGAAAAGGCCCGCTCTGCTCTTTCGGAGACCTATTCCAAACTGACCCCTTGGCAGAAAACACAGGTGGCCCGCCATCCCGAGCGGCCGCACTGCTTCGACTATATCGCCCGGCTGTTCAAGGATTTCACGCCGCTTGCCGGCGACCGCTACTTCGCCGACGACGAAGCCATGGTCGGCGGACCAGCGACGTTTCGCGGCCGGCCGGTCATGATCATCGGACATGAAAAGGGTTCCGACACCGAAGGCCGCCTTAAGCACAACTTCGGCATGGCCATGCCAGAGGGTTACCGCAAAGCCGTGCGGCTGATGGAGATGGCCGACCGCTTTAGCCTTCCGGTCATCACTTTGGTCGATACCGCCGGCGCCTATCCAGGTATCGAAGCCGAAGAACGCGGCCAGGCTGAGGCAATCGCCCGTTCCACCGATTGCTGCCTACGCCTCGGTGTACCGATTGTCTCGGTTATTATCGGTGAAGGAGGATCCGGCGGCGCCGTCGCAATCGCCACCGCCAACCGCATATTGATGCTGGAACACGCCATATATTCGGTGATTTCGCCGGAAGGCGCGGCGTCCATCATCTGGCGCGACGCCGAGAAAAAGGAAGAAGCGGCCACTGCCATGAAGATCACCGCGCAGGATCTGGAAGAGCTCGGCGTGATCGACGGCATTGTGGCCGAACCGATCGGCGGCGCTCACCGCGATCCCAAGAGTGCCATCGACGCGCTCGGCACGGCTATCGCGCTGGCATTGGCCGAATTTGAAAAGATGCCGTCTGACCAAATACGCCGTCACCGCCAGGACCGGTTCCTGCAGATGGGCCGCAATCTGTAACGCATTTTGGAAAGCCTGCAGACCACCTGAACATCTGCACACAAATCTTGCTGTCAGCCGCGTCACCACCCCTTTTACTCATTTGTTTCAAAGTCTTGGAGTAAATCGACCCGACATTTGTGCCGCGACAATGCCGCATTTGCCTGACAGCATCGGGCCGTTGATAACGACCACGTGACGGGGTATCGCAATCTGATTTGATTGTGTTAACCTGTCATTAACGACGTCGGTTCGAGAATAATTGGCGATCGTAAGGGGCACTACGTTATGAGTTTGGTCCAATCGGGACACAGGGGCTTATCGGGCTTGCGTGTGATCGCGCTCGCTGTCGCTTCAGCACTACTGCTGGCGGCATGCGCAGGCGCGCCACAACTATCTCCGTCAGAACAGCCGTTGTCGAAAGAAGCACTCATGCTTCTCGGCAGCAAGGGCATGCAATCCGATGCCCCGATTTTCGTTCGGATTTTCAAGGAAGAGTCTGAGCTTGAGGTCTGGAAGGCCCGCGATGATGGCCGTTTCTACCACTACAAGACCTATCCGATCTGTAACTGGTCGGGGGAACTCGGCCCCAAGCTGAAGCAAGGCGACAAACAGGCACCCGAAGGATTCTACTCGGTTTCTCAAAAGCAGATGAACCCGAATTCGAGCTTTCACGTCGCCTTCAATCTCGGCTACCCGAACACCTACGACAAAGCCCACAGCCGCACCGGTAACTTCTTGATGGTACACGGCAAATGCCGTTCGGCAGGCTGCTACGCCATGACCGACGCACTGATCGAGGAGATTTACGCTCTGGCTCGCGAAGCCTTCCGCGGCGGCCAGGAGCGTTTCGAGGTTCACGCTTACCCATTCCGAATGACCGAAACCAATTTGAAGCGTCACAGGAAGCACAAATGGTTTGGCTTCTGGCGCACCTTGAAGCACGGCTACGACCACTTCGAAGCGCACCGCATTCCGCCCAACGTCGCCGTCTGTGAACGCCGCTACGTGGTCAATGTTGCCTGGCCAAAGGCCCAGCGCCTCAATCCTGAAGGTCGTTGCCCGTACTTCAGAAGACCGAGCATCGAACCCTTCGTCCCGCAACCGTTTGAAGAGCAGATCGCCTTCAAGGAAATCAAGGCGGCCGGCCCCAAAATGCGGACTGTTGCGCGCAGCGGTGCCCCGATGCTCGTACCTTACGGCTTGGGCTTCAAACAGAGCACCGCCAATCAGTCGTCAGCCTCCTCAAATCCCCTGAGCGCCCTCGGCTTCAACTAAGTTTGCCGGATTGGCACCAGACAGCCGGCCATATCCGCGTATATGCTCCGCCCAATACCTGACGACTTCTCAGGTTCGAATAGGCCTTGCCTTAAAAAGATTTTGGAACGCGGCAAACGATATGGCAGACCGGGACAGGAAATCGCCCGTCATGGCCTTCTTCAAGACCCTCTACTTGATAACCGCCGCGCTTTTGCTGGTGAGCTCCGCTGCCTTTTTGGAGTCGCGGCTCGACAATCTCGTTGGCAAGTGCATCAGTGGCCTCCTATCCGATAACGACAACACAATGATCGCCGTCCAGCGTGCGTGGCGGCTTTCCTATTGGAGCATGGGTTGGAAATTGCCCGGAACACCGCAAGGCGATCTCGCCACCCGCCTGAAGACGGCCAACCTTAAGCAGGGCGCTCCGGTCTTCATCCGCATCTTCAAGCGCGAGTTTCTGCTTGAGCTCTGGTTACAAAGCCAAGACCGTTTTGAGCTTTTTGCGAGCTATCCCATCTGCCGCTTTTCTGGCCGCCTAGGCCCGAAGCTCAAGCAGGGTGACCGCCAGGCCCCAGAAGGCATCTACACGGTTAGCGCCAACCAACTCAATCCGGGCAGCCGCTGGCATCGCTCGTTCAACCTCGGTTTCCCGAACCAATACGACCGCGGCCACGGCCGCACGGGCAGCTATCTCATGGTACACGGCGGCTGCTCCTCTATCGGGTGCTACGCCATGACGAACAACGTTGTCGACGAAATCTGGCAGCTCATCACGGCATCTCTAAAAGGAAACCAAAAACGCTTCCAGGTTCAGGTCTTCCCATTCCGCATGACGCAAGCAAACCTGCATGAGAAAACTGGCCACCGCTGGCAACCCTTCTGGGAGGAGCTGAAGGTTGCCCACGACCTGTTCGAGGAAACCCGGACCCCACCGATGGTGGATGTCTGCGGGCGGCGTTACACCGCAGCACCTGGCGCTGTCGGCAGCACGGGAACGCGGCCTCTCGGCCGCAGCTGCTCCAGTCAGAACTCCGTCGCAGCTAATTGACGGCAAACCAAAGCTGGGGCCACCAGCAAGACGCGGCTTGAGTTGTAGCCGCTTCGCTCCTCTCGCGCCTTATCGCGTTCACGCCCTTTTAAGCATAAACGTCGCCCACTTGCTTCCGCAGGCTACTCAATCTGCTAATGTATGCAATTGTTACGAGCTGGCCGTCGCGGGTGAATATCTTGTCGAACACGTCCCAAACGCAACGTTTATCGAATGGCCTTCACATTCAGCATGTTGGTTACAAGTGGTTCTATAGGCTGAACGGGTACGAAGCATTGCATAACCAGGGCAAATCCCTTGCGGCCTTAGGTCGTACGAAGCAGAGACGCGCTGTAATTCCATATAGCTTTGTGTTGGCAGCGCTCGCCGTGACCTTGATCGCGGCCTGCTACCCACCCGCATCGGCACTCGCGGTCACGATAGAACTGAAAGATGCCGCACCTGACCGTATCGAACGTCAGCGGCTGATCGCACGCGGTGTCCCACTCGCAGGCACACCCGAAGTCGACGCACTGGA
>DAOUZE010000045.1 GCA_030665765.1 Filomicrobium sp. | reverse complement strand
TACTTTTGTACAGTGTGTCGGGGGTGCGCAATACTGCAGGTCTTGGCCGTGCCGCTTCATATCGCCCTACGCTACCGGGTAGCCGGGATGCTACCCACAAGCCTGCCGAAAACCCGCAGTTGCTTGCGACTTGCCGGTCCTGCTGCATCGAATGTTGGCTGAGGCAAGCGGACTGATTTCGATACTTGCCTGACCGGCTAATCTGTCCAGCTCGATGAGAGGTTGGGCGCTGAATTAGTTGAGCATGAAGTGTCCTCGCGATCGCCCTACTGAACAAGACCAGCCACAACAAAGCCGGAATTGCTTGATTTCAACGCGCCCACCTTAAGGGGGGGCATGAATGATAGAGATGGCGTTCGGACGCACGCTCACATGCGGAATGATTGCGGCGTTGTTAATCCTCGTATGTCCGACCGCACCGGGGGCTCAACATGGCAACCCGCTCCTTGCTGTTGATACCAGCAGTCCGCAGGGGACAATGCGGACATTTTTTGATCTTACGGAGGAACTAGAGTCATCTTACCAAAGTGCAAAGGCTGACCCGAGTCCAAAGACGCAGGCAAGCGTGCAGCGTATAATGGAGAAGCTGCGACGCCTGCTTGATCTGCGGCAAGTGCCTCCCGCATCCCGACGGAAGGTTGGAGCTGATACGATTGTCTTTCTAGTTGATGTGCTACGTCGGATAGACGTGCCATCGCTCGAAGCAATACCTGATGCCAAAGCTTTGCGTTCGTCTGGCGACCCAGAACACTGGTCTGTCCCCGGCTCGGAGATTACGATCAGTCGTGTGACGGATGGTGCGAACACAGGACGTTTCCTTTTTAATTCGGAAACGGTATCCCAAGCGGAAGAGTTTTACTCTCTCGTTAAGAATCTTCCGCCGAAACATCCAACAAAAGTCCCAAGCTGGCGGAATGTGCAGCTGCAGGCGCACGGCTGGATGATCCCCCCGCAGCTGGTTTACAGTTTGCCCGAAAACCTAAGATGGTCGGTTCTTGATACGCCACTGTGGAAACTACTTGGCAGCTTCATCGTCCTGGCGTTAGCAGCGGCAACGGTCGTTTTATGGCATCGGCTAACCTGGCCACAAAACCCGGGCCGCGGCCCAGTAAAATATATTCTTCGCCTCCTGACACCTCTAGCGTTGCTAGGCGCTATCTGCGTTGCCAGAATTCTGATCAACGACCAGATACTTGTTGTCGGAACTTTCGCAGAAATATTCGAATTTGCGGCAGACCTAGTCATTTACCTGGCTGTGGCGTGGGGGGTATGGCTCACGATATTTGCAGTTATCGAATGGGTTATCGCTTCTCCAGCCATTCCCGATGAAGGCCTTGATGCCAGCTTGCTCCGCTTGTTGGGCCGAGTGAGTGGGATTGTTGGTATTGCAATGGTAGCCGCGCATGGCGCGCAGCAACTTGGTTTGCCGGTGCTGGGAGTTTTGGCGGGACTTGGTGTCGGTGGCCTAGCCGTGGCGCTTGCGGCTCAAAGCAGCCTTGAAAACTTCATTGGAGGAGTGAACCTTTACGCTGATAGGCCGATACGTCTCGGAGATTTCTGCGAATACGGCGCGATCAAGGGACATGTCGAACACATTGGGCTACGCTCCACTAGGATCCGCGCCCTCGATAGGACGGTCACCTCGGTGCCGAACTCCCAGTTAGCCAAGACGCACGTGACTAACTATACGTCTCGGGATCAAATGCTTTTTCAGCACATTCTCGATCTCCGATACGAGACAACAACAAAGCAGTTGCGCTTCCTCGTTTTCAGCATTCGCGGCTTTCTGTCTTCGCACCGAAAGGTGGGCAAGGACATCGCGGTGCCGAGGGTTCATGTCGTGGGTTTTGGTGACTGGTCGATCAAGGTCGAAGTTTACGCCTACGTGACCACGAGAACGGTACCAGATTTCCTTGTTGTGCAAGAAGAGTTGATGCTGCGTATCATCGAGTTGGTAGACCAGGCGGGGTCAGGTTTCGCGTTCCCCTCGCAAACGACATACATCGCGCGTGATTCGACTGCAGCGGATGAAGCAACTCCTCACAGGCCTGACCGGATTGCCATGCCTAGTGCACAATCGCTCCCGTTTCCCGAGTGGATCAGCTGAAGTTTTGCTGTGCCGCTGGCGTATTGCATCTCCCCGAAAATACTGCTCGCCGCGATGACTTGCGCGCGAAAGCGTTCATTTTTTTTGGGATTCCATTTTCCAGAAGTATCTCTGCAAGCGCTTTTTTATGATCGCCGATGTCTTGGCGCAGATTCTTTCCCGTTCTGGACATTGCCTTGCGTTCCGTATCGTCCACGAGTCACTTCCAGCTGGTCTCGAGGAACTCCTGGGACCATTCGCAATACAGGCTCTTCGCGACCCCCTTCGTTTCGACACAACTCGACGATTGAGTATTCACCGCGTAGACCTTCCAGAACGAGGCGGTAACTTTCCTCCGCACTATACTAGTTGCTTGATTGATCTTTCGGACGTGGGCTGCAGTCGTGACACGCTGGGACCAGGACTTCCGTCTCATGATCGCTGACGGTCTACCCGTTATCACCTAATCCTCAATGAGAAATTGGATCTGTTTCGGGGTAAGATAGCCGGTCGTATCGTCGCCGGAATCAGCTTGATAATCGCGGATCCCCTGTCTGGTTAGATCGCCAAAAATTGCATCGATTGGCCCATTGTAAAAGCCAAGTTTACGTAGCCGGCGCTGAAGCTGCTTTTTCTTCGAGCGTCCAAGCAAAGATTCCACGGCCTTGAGAGCGTCTACATTCGGTTCTTCGCGCTGGGGCAGCTCGGCTGCGGGTTGCTGTGCGGCCGGAGCTGGTTCGTTTGCAGCCGCGGCAGCCTGCGCTTCGCGTGCCCGCTTAGCTTCAAGCTTTGCCCTGGCCTCCGCATTGCGTGCTCTGGCCTCTGCTTCGCTGGCCCGTTTTTCGGCGTCGCGTGCCCTGAGTTCGGCAACTCGCCTTGCCTCGATCTCTTCTTGAGATGGCTTTGATGGTGCAGCTTGTGCAGCAACCACAGCCTCTGGAGCTTTCGAAAGATCAAGTTCAGCGACAGTCCCGATGATTTTGCCGACATCGCCTGCTAAGGCGGCCCCGACAAGTGCCGACATCATCAGCGGCGTCTCGATGGCGGCATCCGCAAAATCCAATGCGGCTTGCCGTGATACGGTTGATACCCTGGACACCGGCACCCTGTCTGACGTGGAAAATACAACGAAGATGTTTTCTTTAGGCGTCGAGCTCATAGATGGGCGTGCGCTGATGTTCTGCAAAGTCGATGATAAATCGGCGACCGTTGTAAAGAAGAAAACCGCACCGGTTTGGGCCCTGGCGGCAATCTGAGCGACGCTCGAAACAGCTACAGCCCGCGAAAATAGATCACTGGCGCGGCGGATTTCCACATTTGAGGGTAAGAAATAGGCGCGGCCTCCGGAGCCGACACCATGCCCGGCCAGCACGACAATCGCCACACGAGCATTCCCCGCCTTCTTCGCAAAATCTCGCAATTTGGCTCGCGACGTGGAGTTGTTCGCGTTGGTCACTACGTTGACGCGAAATCCCTGCCCCTTCAACGCCGCGCCGATTTTACCAACGGTGTCGGCGTTGATCTCAGATTTTCCGTAATTGGTGTAGTCTTGCGCGGAAAGAATGAGGGCCACCCGGTCTTCGTCCGCCGCTGCAGAAGGCAAAATCCAAAACATGGCTAGGGCAGCTGCAATCGTCCGGATAGAGTTAACTTTGTTCCGCAGGGAGCAGCATCCTGGACGAAAGCCGATCAGAAACGGGCTTTGAAACATGCTGCGAGCTGTCATTGTGAAAGCCTGGATGTAAGTTTGAGAACAAAACGTCGAGCGTCGATCGAGACTTAGATATGTTTAGGACGAAGAGGAGGAAGCGTCCATGGGACTGCGGCTCAAGTTCAACTTAATCTTGGCGGCGTGCTTCATTCTTGGCCTCATCGCCTCATCGGTGGTGTTTTATGAAGTCTCCAAACAGAATGCATTGGAGCGTCTGCACGCGCAGATTGGTGTTCTTCGCGCTCAGGCTCTTGCTGTTCGGCGGTACACCTCTGAAGAGATCCGTCCACTTCTTAGCGATATGTCGGATGTGCAGTTTCTGCCGCAGACCGTCCCTTCGTTTTCCGCACAGACTGCATTCAGCAACTTTCGCGATCACTATCCGGAATTTTACTACAAAGAGGCAGTGCTTAACCCTACCAATCCGTCTGATCTCGCCACCGACTGGGAAAAAGGCCTGATCGAAAAGCTGCGCGGGGATGCGTCGCTGAAGGAGGTGGTCCAACTCCGCGAAGGGAAGAACGGCCAGGAATACACCGTCGCTTTCCCGCTCATGATCAAAAGCGATAGCTGTCTCAACTGCCACTCGACGCCAAACAAAGCGCCCTCCTCGATGGTCGCTCTTTACGGAGATAAAAACGGTTTCGGCTGGAAACTCAACGAGGTAGTTGGTGCCCAGATCTTCTCGGTTCCGCTCAAAGTCGCCGAGGAACAAACCTGGGAAGTCCTCCAACTGCTGATCGGTGCCATGAGCGCGATCTTCCTCACACTCCTCGTACTTATCAATATTCTGCTGCGCTGGATGGTCGTTTCGCCTGTGATTAAGATGGCTGAAATCGCCGAGCAAGTCAGCATGGGCGACAGCTCACCGCCCGAGTACGTCCATTCCGGCTCCGACGAAATCTCGTCGTTGTCTCATTCTTTCAATCGCATGCGTCGTAGCCTCGACAATGCGATGAAAATGCTGGAGGGCTGATTGGAACCCGTGACTTTACCGCAAGCGCGGCCGCCACCGAATGTGCATGATAGGCTCGGTCGCGAGGAGACGAGCTCATGAGTAGTGGTGGGAACAGCAGCGACACTTCCACACCTGATGTCCCGATTAGAGACGACGAGCCGGCGACGGTTGGCAAGTATCGCGTCGATGGCGTCATCGGACGGGGCGCGGTCGGTGTTGTGTACAAGGGGTTTGATCCGCAGATTTGCCGCGCGGTTGCCATCAAGTCACTACGCCGCGAGGTTCTCGACAGCGTCGACGACCAGCCTTCGCTACTTGCGCGTTTCGCGAGCGAGGCGCGCTCTGCCGGACGCTGCCAACACCCCAACATCGTAACCGTCTTTGACTATGTGGAGCAGGACGAGACGCCCTTTATTATCATGGAGTTCGTCGAAGCCGGAACGCTAGAAAACGTTACTCGCTCGGGCACCTTTCTGCCTGTGCCGCAAGTCGGTGAGGTTATGGTCCAGCTGCTGTCGGCGCTTGGCCACGCTCACGATAAAGGTGTCATCCATCGAGACATCAAACCAGCCAACATACTGTGCCCGGCCGCCACGTCGATCAAGGTAACAGACTTCGGCGTTGCCCGCTTTCAGGACCTGGGGCTGACCCGCGATGGTGGTTGCGGCGCCATTGGGACGCCGAACTATATGTCGCCCGAACAATTTCTAGGGCGCGAAGTTGATGGCAGGTCGGATCTGTTCGCCGCTGGTATAATTATGTTTCAACTACTAACGGGAACGAAGCCGTTTCCGGCAGATGACATTCCAAGTCTGATGCACAGGCTACTCAACCATACACCGACGCCCATTAAGCAACTTCGGCCTGAGCTCCCCGATTCCGTTGATGAACTCGTGGCTCGCGCGCTCGCCCGAAATCCGACTGACAGACATCAGACGGCCGAGGAATTTATAACTGCTCTAGAAGAGGCTCTGCAACGCACAAACCCGGCACCGCTCGCGCGAATTGACCTTACCTGCCTTCCCAGCAGTCCTTCTGGCGGTCAAGGCGATTCCTCCCAAAGCCTACTCAGCCAGACGATGTCAGAGAAGCTCGCACCAGAAACTCTTCATGCCCTAGAGGAAACGCTGGCGCGGGCGATTGGCCCCATTGCGCGCATTGTCCTGACCCGTGAAGCGCACGAAGCCACCAATGCAGAGAATCTGCTTGCCGCCCTGGCGAACCGAATCCCTGGTGAACAGGAGACCGAACGCTTTCTTAAAGCTGCTGACGAGCGGCTACGGGAAGATCACGGTGTCGCTGGGGCCCAACTTGGAGCGGTCATTTCGCAGGCTGACAAGCTGCACGCCGCTGAACTCCTTCGGCCGCTGATCGGGCCGCTCGCAAAGGTCATCGCTGAGCGGGAAGCGGCGACTGCGATCGGGCTTGACGACTACTACGAGCACCTTGCCCGCAAGATCTCCAACATTGCCGACCGAGAAACATTCCTAACCGCTTATCGGAGGTCGACGCGAGCTGTAAACAGCTAGCTGATAGAAACCAAATGACGCCCCCACCCCCAGAGCCCGATCAATTGGCGCCGAAACGTAAGCGCAGGTTACGTGCCGCGCTAGCTGCCGATATCGCGAACTTCAGTGGTCGCGTATCCGTAAATGAGACCCGGGCGTTCGGGAACCTTTCGAGTATCCTGAAAATCGGTCGCGAAGAACTTGATCGTCATGACGGCGACTTGATTGGTATGCCCGGCGACGGATTGTTCGCCTTGTTCGAAAGCGCCGTGGACGCCGTACAATGTGCCCTGACCATTCAACAACGACTATCTGAAGAAAATAGTCTGGGCGGGATGCGGCTGCGCATCGGCATCCATGTTGGCGATGTGCTTTTCGAAGGCGACCTGCCGTTCGGTGAAACGCTTAATATCGCCGCCCGCCTTGAAAGCCTGGCAGATCCGGGGGGCATCCTTGTTTCGGGAACGATTGTTGATGCCGTCTCGGCTCGCATTTCAGCGACATTCGAAGATCGCGGAGTTCCTCGATTGAAGAACATACCCCGGCGTATCACGACATACGCTGTCCACTCAGCAGAACGCGTAAACGATGAAGAGCTTGGCGCGCCAGACCGGACTCCGCTCGACAAGACGATGCAGATCCCGCGGGAAGAAAAGCGCCCAATCGCGAGTCCTTCACTCCAAGAGCGCTTGGCAGCGACGCCAGCCCCTCCTATGCCGCGCCCACCCGAGCCGCCCCCGCCGATCGATGTGAAGCCCTCTGAACCCAAACCAGAGATACCAGTAGTCTCTGATGTGTCGTCTACTTGCGTTCGACCTCTGCCCAACACCGCCGCCAAACCTGCTCTTGGACCTACTGCCTCGAAGTTCTCTTCTTCACGTCTGCCGTCTTCGCGGATTAACGCCCCGTCACCTGAAGACATCGCGCAAATTGTCGATGCTCTCGCAGTTCATCTCGGACCTGTTGCGCGGGTCATGGTCAACCGCAAAGCAAGAACAGCCCAATCAACTGGCGCGCTAATCGAGGAGCTGCTTGGAGAACTAAAAACTAGTGACGAGCGAGCCGCGTTTCGCTCGCAATTGTTAAAACTGATTGGCAGGTGACAGAGAATCGCAGCCCGACTTCGCCCAGGCGCTGTCAGAGACTGGGTCTAATTCTGATCTGCCGCTTCGGGATATTACAACGGATGATGCGACCGCTGGGCTGGAGCGTTGAGTGACGTTCCGGCCGACAGGTAATTGAATTCGCAAGTCTCACAAAAACGGACGAATAGATTGCTGCCCGCCATCAGACGTAGGCTTTTAACCACGATATGTTAATCCGGCGATCAAGTCGGGTCGCTCCGCAACGCGGACGGAGGACAAAGACTCCTGCGTCAGTGGAAATCAAGGCTAGCCGTATCGTTGGGCTAACAGCCACTGTTTGGCGCAGTTTCAGCCAGCGCCTCGTTCTCATATTGCACCTGGACCAACGGGCAGGCTCCGGTCGCAGGTCTAGAGCCCGTCATACCCACCTGCGACTCCCAGGCTGTTGTCGGGTTTTCGCTCTCAGTCCTTGAGTTTGCGAATGATGAATGTTGAGCAGTGGGCATGGTGCACAACCCGCGCCGCGGTCGACCCTAATAGATAGTCGGTAATATTGGGATCGTGAGACGCCATGATGATTAAGTCTGCTTCGGTCTCTTCGGCATAGTCGAGAATCGCGCGTGCCGGCTTTCCCTCAAGCAAGACTAACTCGGCACTGCCTGTAAGCCCGGCGGACTGTACGATTGCTTCGAGTTTCTTTTTGGCCTCAGACAGGACAGATTCGTGGGTCCCGCTCGGCAGTGCAGACTGCGCGTATCCGGGAATGGCCGGCATGACGTAAAGAACGATAATCTTGCCGCTGTCAGCCTCAGCGAAGTGTTTAGCCACCGTGAGCTGTTGGGCCGGAATGCTCTCTGCATACATGTCGATCGGAACAAGTATGGTCTTGAACACTGCTTTGCTCCTTCTGATGCGTCTCGGCCGCTTTGGCCCCGTTTCATGCGTGCGTCCGTCGTGTCGAATATGTCTACCGCAGCTCAAGTGACGGGCACTCGGTCACGCAACATTAACGGAGGACAACGCCGCCCAAGCTAAGTGCCGCCGCCGAAGTTGCGTACAAAAGTGTACCACTAGGTCCTCCAGCATGCGAGAGTGAAAGTCATGCGGCCGCGAAAGGTTCGCCTGCAGTCTGCGGCCCGCCACCGGCGCCACGTCAACAGGCGCTCCGGCGACGCTGATTTCTGATTACAGGTCAAACTGACCAGGCACCTGCGTGTGTCCGTTTCTGCGCTTTGAAACGGCAATAGCAGAAATATCGCGCCTATGACACAAGGAGCCAGCACGGGGTCACCGAAAGCAATGATGATGAGTCGCTGGCCTACATAATCCGTCCTTCAGAACATTACTGCCAGGCCGTTGTTAAACCCTGCTTCGGCCGCGCCTGCAGCATTGTAGAAATAGAATTCGCTTGCCACGGCCGACGCTGCCATCGAGCCTTTCAGGCCGTTGTGCGTTGGGCCTCTTCTAAGGTTGGAGCCGGAATTCTAGAATATGTTCAGCAATAGTTTGTGCGAGGTCTTGCCGAAGGCGAGCACGCAGTTTGCGACCGGAACATGGTCAAAAAAGAAAAAATTAAATCGAGTCCCCCAGGCTGCCACAGATAGTTCGGACCTAGTAGACCAAATTCAGGACCGATAGCGAGACGACAAGAAAGAGAACTGTCATGATCCCCCCAGCGCGAACGAAGTCGGCGACCCGGTAACCACCTGGACCCATGATCAGCGCATTCACCTGATGGGTTGGGATTAGGAATGAGTTTGATGTTGAGATGGCCACCGTTAGGGCAAACAGCGCGGGGCTGGCTCCGACCCCCAGCGCGATGTTGACCGCGAGCGGCACTAACAACACGGTTGCGCCGACATTCGACATGACCAGAGTGAACAAGGTCGCAAGAACGGCAACGCTGGCCTGAATTATCCAAATGGGCATTCCATCCAACAGGCCGATGACAAGTCCTGCGATCCACTCCGCCGTGCCGGAACTCTGGACAGCCTGTCCCAAGGGGATGAGACTGGCGAGCAAGAAGACCGTACTCCAGCTGACGGCCTGGTAGGCCTCGTCGATCGTCAGAACGCGGGTAACGATCATACCCATGGCGCCAACCAGTAAACATAGTGACAGCCGCAGCTCCGAGAAGAGTACGAGCGAAATGGCGATTGCAAAGAATAGAACTGCGAATCCCACCTTCTTGGGGCGTAACTTTTCGTGCGGAAAATCGGTCGTGACAACGACAAAATCGCGGTCTGACTCCAGTCGCGCAAGCGCATCCCACGGCGTGTGACAGACCAGTGTGTCGCCGGCTTGATAGGGAATTTCCCCCAATCTGTTGCCCTCCGAACGAGTAAAAACCTCACCAGCTCGGTAGATGGCAAGGGGAGACAGGCCGTACACGCGTCGCATGACGATCTCTCGGCCCGTCTTGCCGATCACACTTGATCCCGGTGGAATGACAACTTCGGCAATCCCAGCCTTGGAAGGACCCAGTGTCTCCGAGAATTGATCCAGTTCACCGACTTCCTGAAGGCCAAACTCACTGCCAAATGTCTCGACATCATTTTTTTTGCCTATGACGGCAATATGCGCCGGCGCTTCAATAAGAATGTCTCTGGGCGGAGCCACAAAGGTCTTTTTCTGATAGTTGGTCGCGATGATCAGGAGCTTGTACTTCGTTTCAAGCTCGTCGATTGATTTGCCGACCAAGGCGCAGTTGGCCGGTAAGGAAAACTCGTGGACCACGCCATCCAATTTGTAGATCTTGTTGAAATAGTCGAGTAGCGAACGCCCTTTCGTTCCGTTCTCCGACTGCACGACGGGAAGCACCATTCGACCGAACACAATGAAGTAAGCAAGACCGGTTGCGAGAAGTGCAATCCCAATCGGGAAGACGTCGAAGAGCTCAAATGTGGACATCTTCTGTTTAGCGGGCAACGAGTCGTTGATACCGACAATCAGGTCGTTCAGCAGGATCAGCGGAGATGAGCCGACCATTGTCATTGTACCGCCGAGTATCGCGCAAAAGCCCATTGGCATCAGCAGTCGAGACATCGGCAGATCGGTGCGCACGGAAACGCGCGACACAACGGGAAGAAATAGAGCCGCCGCGCCGACATTCTGCATGAAGCTGGAGATGACCCCGACCGTACTAGAAATAAGCAAAATAATTCGCGATTCCGTAGCCCCTCCGACCCTGGTGATCCACGCAGCCACATTCGACATCACACCAGTACGATCGAGTCCTGCACCGATAATCATAACGGCGATAATTGAGATCACCGCATTGCTGCCAAATCCGTTGAAGATTTGCCTAACATCCACGAGCTTCTCGAGCCCGGGAACCATCGTCAAGCATCCCAGCAAAACCATGATCAGGATCGCCGCAACATCAACCCTGACAATTTCAGAGACGAACAAGAAAACGGTAAGAGCGAGAACGCCCAAAACGACTGTCATTTCATATGTTAGCCCCAACGCGTCCATGGTCACTTACGCCTTTTCGTAGTGATTTCTGCATCTAGCAGAGTGTTCCACCCAGATTGCCCCATATTCTGTTTCGCAAGCGGCGGGGCCGTGCTGGAAGCGCGCCTTCGGGAAGACGGTACCGTTTAGCCTGGAGACCCAAACGGTGGGGTTGAATACGCTCTAAACTCAGGCGCGCGCGCTACCATAGAACAGCATTGAAACGTGCCGGGCTTCGGCGAAAAACAGCCAGCGCTCAGTCAGAATGCCAACGGAGGCACAAACGATCGCAAGTAAAAAGAACAGAGTGGCCCCCCAGCCGCCGACGGTAAGCAGCAACAACATCGATAATCCAGGCGCAGCAAAAAGGAAGGCCACTACCAGGCGGCGCAGCTTCTCAGTGTGCTTGCGTGCAACCTCGTAACCCATCTCGCGCATCACGAAGTTCGGGCGCGTGTGAGGAGGATCGAGCGGCTTCACACGACCCAGGTGACCAAGACCCGTTGCCATCTCGACCGTGTACTGGCCGAGGTCAGCGTCGATTGTCTGCCAGTAATGAACCTTTAGAGCCGCCGCGACCGCGAGGCCAAGCAGCGACACTGTTGCAGTCCACGCTGGGGCATACCCGAAAGCCGCCAGCAGAAAACCCAACAATAGCGCCCCTGTGGCCGCTGCGAGGGCAAGATAATTTGCTGGGACCAACCCAAGATACCACTGACGGATTGTTCGCAGCGACGCGTAGATCATGCCGGTGCAATAGACCGTTATAACGGCGCCCACAGCCGACAGAATCGCCAGCGGGATTGTCAATGAGGACTCGACGCCAATCAGCCACAACAGGGCAAGCAATCCGGATGGCATGTATGTTGCGATCGCTGCTACACCTTCTCGGGACAACCAAGAGCTGCGCCATTGCGAGAAAGCACCCATGGCGCGCTCCGGACGGCCGAGATGAAGGGTGGAGGAGATGAGGCCGATCGTAATCAGCAAAAGCGCCAAGGCCATTGCGACGAAAAGCACGAACGGGGAGTTAGGTGTCAGGCCAAGGGCGTATGCCACTGATAACCAGAACATCAGGCCATAGCCCGCCCCGGAGGCAGTCGTGAATAGAATAACCGAGTAAGCAGGATGCATCTTCCGTACTTCCCTAGCGTGACAAAGCTTGATCAGCCCAAGCAAACAAACGCTCGACGGCTGAACCGTCAGGCTTTGGAATTCGCTCTGGTTGAGTGACTATGGCCGGATCTAGATCGGAAGCACCGGTGCGTGGGGGCAGGTACTTGTTGACCGGCTTGTAGCCGAATTCCTCAAGCAGGTTAAAACCGCCGCGCGCGGCTACGGATTGCGAAACAGCGCTGGAGGGATCGCCGAGATCGCCGAATGCCCGCGCGCCGGTTGGACACGCACGCACGCAAGCCGGCACACGGTCTTCTTCCGGGATCGTCTCGTTATAGATTCGGTCAACGCATAGCGTGCATTTCTTCATGACGCCGTCATCGAAGTCATACTCACGCGCACCGTATGGGCAAGCCCACGAGCACAGCTTGCAGCCAATGCATGTGTCCGGGTTGACGAGGACGATGCCGTCCTCAGCGCGCTTGTAGGAAGCGCCGGTCGGGCAAACGGTAACGCAATCGGGTTCCTCGCAATGCAGGCATGAACGCGGGAAATGAACCGTCTTCGAACCTGGGCCTTCGCCGACTTCATAAGAATGGATGCGGTTGAGCCAGGCGCCGGACGGGTCGGCGCCGTAGGGGTCGTGGTCAGAAAGCGGCGCGCTGTAGCCGCCCGTATTCCATTCCTTGCAACTCGTCGCGCACGCGTGACAACCGACACAGATGTCGAGGTCAATGACGAGACCAAGCTTCTTTCCTGTATTCTCTGGTAGTGATGTCATCGACCGGACCTCTTGAATTCAGCTCCATAGGCGATTTTATCTGGCGATGGCGCCAAGCCACCGGTTCCAGTTGGCTCAAAGAGTGGCTCGGTCTCATGGGCGCCGTCGGCCTTTTTGATCGCCACCCGCAGATCGAACCAAGCTGCCTGCCCAGTAATCGGGTCCGAATTCGAGTAGCGATAACCGCCACCGCCTTCCGGCAGTAATTCCGAGATGAGATGGTTGAGCAGGAAGCCTTGATTGGCTTCCGGCGAATCGTCGGACAGTCCCCACGCGCCCCGTCGTTTGCCAATAGCATTCCAGGTCCAAACGGTATCCGGATTGACGCCGTCCATAAGACGCACCTGGCATTTCACCTGGCCTTGATGAGATTGCAGCCAAACCCAGTCGTCATCGACGACGCCGATCTTCGCCCCCAGTGAGCGGTGAATGTAGAGCCGATTCGCTGCCGTGATCTGGCGAAGCCACGCGTTCTGGCTACCCCAGGAATGGTACATGTGCATTGGCCGTTGGGTGATGGCGTGCAGCGGATACGCACCTTCGTCCAACATGGTCTCTTCGAGCGGTGCATACCAGAACGGCAACGGATCGAAATGCTTTCGAATACGCTCGCGGTGGCTTTCGGGTGGCTGACGGGTCCCGTGTCCCTCGGCTGCCAGCCGAAACGCCTGCACCGGTTCGCAATAAAGCTGGAAGATCGTCGGGCGCGGTTCGACCCGAAAACCCATCTCGACGGCCCAATTCAGATAGTCGCGATTGGCATGCTTGAAATAGGCCTGCTCGGGCTTCAATTCGTGAGCAAAAAAAGCTCCGTTTTCCAGATACCGCTCAAGCTGTTTCGGGTTGGGTGCGCCCTGACCGGTTTTGGAACCGTCGGCACCCCGCCAGCCGGCCAGCGGACCGATGCCGGGCTTGCGCTCGTGATTCACCATGTAGTCGGGATAGCCACCGGGGTACCGTGGCGAGCCGTCCTCGTTTGTGAAAGCGGGCATCGCGAGACGCGCACCCAGATCGATCAGTACCTCTTGAAAACCGCGCACGTCGCGATCAGGTTTGACTACCGGATGACGAATGGAATCAGCAGCCAACTCCGCCGTCGAAATTGGCCGGTCCAGGAGAGAGATGCAGTCCCATCGCTCGAGATAGGTGGTGTCGGGAAGGATGAGATCGGCATACGGCACCATCTCAGAGTAGTAGGCGTCCGAGTATATAATCTTCGGAATGACATACTGGCCGTCATCGTCCTTGGCGGTCAGATTGTCGATGGTCCCCGGGACGTTCATGGATGAGTTCCAGGCCATGTTGGCCATGTACATGAACAAGACTTCGATCTCGTATGGATCTTTCTTTGCCGCGTTGTTGATGACCATGTGCATCAGGCCATGGGCCGACATGGGTGCATCCCAAGTGAACCCCTTGTCTATGCGACTGGGCTTGTCACCATCAAGCAGCAAGTGTTGCGGTCCAAGCGGGAAGCCAAGATGCGGGCCGCCAAGCGGTTCACGGGGGCGAATGTCTTCTAGCGCACCTTGAGGTAACAGCCATGGCGGGGCCTGTTTTGGGTAAGGAGGCTTGTAACGAAACCCCCCCGGACAATCGATCGAACCTAGTAGGATCTGCAGGATGTGGATCATCCGGCAGGTTTGAAAACCATTGGAATGAGCCGAGACGCCACGCATGGCATGCATCGAAACAGGCCGACCGATCATCTTGTCGTGCCGCCGCCCGGCCCAGTCCGTCCATGGCTGGTCGAGCACGATTTCCTGCTCGAACGCGACCTCCGCCAGCTCGGCTGCGATCCGGCGGATCTGCTCGGCGTCAACGCCGGTCTGCGAAGCAACTGCTTCGGGGGCGTATTCATCAGAGAGGAAACGCTCGGCCATCAATTCGAAAACAGGTCGTGCCGTGCGTCCATCGGCAAGCGTACGCGCCCCGGTTAGTGCCGGTGTCGTCTCTACGCTCATGGCGCTGGCGAAATCGCCTGTTGCTTTGTCGAATACAATCGGATCGCGATCCTCGCCGCGGGCGAACAGACCATCATCAGCTGCACCCGGATGCTGGATCACCAACCAGGGGGCATTGGTGTAGCGGACCAGATAGTCGAGATCGATTTTCTGATTTTGAAACAATTCATGGATCAGCGCGCCGACGAACAACCCGTCTGTGCCAGGGCGAATACCAACCCACTCGTCAGCGACTGCGTTGTAACCTGTGCGGACTGGATTGACAGATACAATCTTCGCTCCGCGACCCTTCAGATGACCGATGCCAATCTTGATCGGGTTGGATGCGTGATCCTCTGCCACACCGAACAGCAAGAAGTATTTAGTTAGCTCCCAGTCCGGATCTCCAAACTCCCAGAAGGCACCGCCGAACGTGTAAAGCCCGCCCGCTGCCATATTGACCGAGCAAAAGCCGCCATGCGCAGAAAAATTCGGCGTGCCATATTGCATCGCCCAGAGACCAGTCAAAGATTGGCTCTGGTCTCGGCCGGTGAAAAAGGCCAGCCGTTTCGGATCATTTGTGCGCACTTCGCCAAGCCAATCTGTCGCCGTGGTTAGCGCTTCTTCCCATGAGATTTCTTCGAACTCCCCCGAGCCGCGTGGCCCGACGCGCTTCATCGGCACGCGCAACCGCGCGGGCGAATAGTGCTGCATGATCCCCGCAGATCCCTTGCCGCACAGCACGCCCTGATTGACCGGATGGTCCCGGTTGCCCTCGATGTATCGAACCTTGCCGTCGCGCAGATGGACATTAATCCCGCATCGACATGCGCACATGTAGCAAGTGGTTTTGGCGACGCGATCGCCGACCGGATCGTTTAGGTCGATTGCTGGTTGCTTTGACATATCAGCCTTGTTCTAGCTTGCATTTTTCACGAGTTTATTTGCGCCGCAGCCAATGCGCCGGTGATTGCGATCATTTGATAGACGTCCTGGCTGCTGCATCCGCGCGACAGATCGTTGGCCGGATGCGCCAAGCCCTGCAGTATCGGTCCAAGCGCGGTGGCCCCGCCGAGCCGTTGGGCGATTTTGTACCCGATATTGCCGGCACTGAGACTCGGGAAGACGAATACATTGGCGTGACCCTGTAGATCAGATCCGGGTGCTTTTTTTTCAGCAATATCCGGGACAATCGCAGCATCGAATTGGATTTCGCCGTCGACAATCAGGCCAGGCTCGCGCTCCCGGATCATTGCAACCGCAGTCCGGATGCGGTTGATGGATTCATGTGCATCCGCCCGTACGCTGCCCATCGTGGAGAAGGAAAGCATGGCGACGCGCGGTTCCTGTTTTGTCAGAGCCTGCAGAGACTGCGCCGAGGCAATCGCTATATTGGCCAACTCCTCTGAAGTGGGCTGCATTATCAGCCCGCAATCGGCAAACACGACCGGTCGCGAGAACGGCTCCCGCAACATCATCAGGAAGTAGCTCGATACGACTTCGGCGTCCGGCGCCTTGCCGATGATCTGCAGCGCGGTGCGGACGGTGTCGGTAGTGGTTGCCACCGCGCCGCCGATGGTACCGTCTGCATCCCCCTGGCGCAGCATCATGGCCGCAAATCCCAGTCCGGACTGCATCACACTGCGCGCCTTCTGAATGTCGACGCCCTTGTGTTTGCGTAGCTCAAAGTAGGCTTTTGTATAGGCCTCCAGCTTGTCTGAAGTGTTCGGGTCGTGGATCTCGATTTTGTCCGCTCCTTCAACGCCTGAAAGCAGGCTGCGAACTGTGCCTTCGTTCCCGACCAGAAGCATCCGAGCAAGACCATCCAGCGTTGCCTTGCGCGCGGCTTCGACAATGCGCGAATCCTCGCCCTCCGATAGGATGATGCGCGGACAAGCCGTCCGGGAGACATCGCAAATGTCGTCAAGCAGCGTCATTGATCGCACTCGAGTAGGTGATTTGGAAAAAGGGGGCGCGGCGGTCCGCGCCCCTCAGGTCTTCGCGGGAGGAGACGCTAGAGCCTGGGCTGCTGTGGACGCATGTCCTTGGTATCGACACCTGCGACGACGACCGGTTTAGTCATCGCATCACGCCGGAAGGGCTCGCCAAGTTCCTGG
>DAOUZE010000106.1 GCA_030665765.1 Filomicrobium sp. | reverse complement strand
TAATCCCCGATAGTTCAGCCGCTGATCAGCTTTTGGAGCGTGCTCTCTCGCTCTCGCCGGCCGCCCGCACACCGCTACCCACCGCCCATTTCGACAGTCGCTCCGGTGAGCGCGATTTGAAGTCCCGCCTTGGTGTCGCCGACTTGCGGGCATTCGGCGAATTCTCGCGGTCCGAGCTGTCAGCTGTAGCCGGTCTATTGAAGTATGTCGATCTTACTCAGATCGGAAAAAAGCCGGTGATACGCCCGCCGCGTCGCTCGGCCGGTGAGGCGACCCTGCTCATCGATCCCGCAAGCCGTGCCAGTCTCGAACTGACCCGATCGGCCTCCGGCGAGCGCAAAGGCAGTCTCCTGTCAGCCGTCGACCGCACCATCACCGGGGCAGGTTCACGCGAGTTGGCCGCGCGTTTAGCTAGCCCTCTTTGCGACCTTGGTACGATCAATGCGCGCCTCGATTCCGTCTCCTATCTGCTTTGCGAGCCGGCTCTGCGGGAGGATATGCGTTCCGCAATGAGCGGCGCCCCAGACATCGCACGCGCGATCTCCCGGCTTTCTTTCGGGCGCGGCTCACCGCGTGACTTGGGCTTCGTTCGCGACGGTCTCAATGCTGCGGCGACGTGTGCCGGCCTGCTCAGCGAAAGCACGCACGGTATGGGTTTGCCAAGCGATCTTGCGTCCATCATAGAGCGATTGCACCACGCTTCGGGTCCGCTGCTCGAGGTGCTGAGCCAGGCCTTGGGCAATGAGCTTCCCGTTAACCGGCGCGATGGTGGTTTCGTGCGCGAGGGCTACCTGCCGGAGCTTGAGCAGGCGCGCCGTTTGAAGGAAGACGCGCGTCAGGTGTTGGCCGAGCTGGAAACGCGCTATCGTAATGAAACTGGCGTCAAGGCACTTAAGGTTCGCCAGAACAACATCCTCGGCTTCTTTATTGAAGTTAGCCAGGCCAACGCCGGACCCTTGACAACGGATCCACTCGATAAGGTCTTCCGACATCGTCAGACGATGGCCAATGCCATGCGCTTCGTCACCGACGAACTGATCGAAACGGAGGGTCGCGTTGCAACCGCTGGAGACCGTGCGCTGGGTCTCGAGCAAGACGTCTTCAATGATCTTGCCCGGCGTATCGGAGAGGCCGAGCAGGACCTTTGCCACATTGCCGGGGCACTTGCAGAGCTGGATGTCTCCTCCGCCCTCGCCGACGTGGCCGAGCGCGAGGATTACACCCGCCCGCAATTGTCCAATGACCAGACCTTTGAAATCCGTGGCGGCCGCCATCCAGTTGTCGAGCAGGCTCTGAAAGCCGCCCGTGACGGCCCGTTCATCGAAAACGATTGCTTGCTCGGTCTTGCCAGTGAGGAAGAATACACCCAGTCGGCCGATCCCGATGCCACCAGGCCGCCGTGCTTCGATGATAGCCGGGCCGCGCGCATTTGGCTCGTTACGGGCCCCAACATGGCAGGTAAGTCGACGTTCTTGCGCCAGAACGCACTGATTTGCCTACTCGCCCAAATGGGCTCGTTTGTACCCGCGAAGAAAGCCGCAATCGGCATCGTTGACCGTCTGTTTTCGCGCGTTGGCGCGTCCGATGATTTGGCGCGAGGGCGTTCCACGTTCATGGTCGAAATGGTCGAAACGGCAGCGATCCTCAACCAGGCTAGTGACCGCTCTCTCGTAATCCTCGATGAGATCGGGCGCGGCACCGCCACTTTCGACGGTCTCTCCATTGCCTGGGCCTGTGTCGAATACCTGCATGAAGTGCGCCGTTGCCGCACGCTCTTTGCAACGCACTATCACGAACTGACGGCATTGGCCGACCGTCTCAGCGAAGTCGCAAATGTGACCATTGACGTAAAAGAATGGCGCGACGAAATCATCTTCTTGCATAAGGTGAAACCAGGTGCGGCTGATCGTTCTTATGGAATTCAGGTGGCGAAGCTCGCAGGCTTACCCGCCGATGTGATATCGCGCGCCAGGGAGGTTTTGAATTTGCTGCAGGATGCCGATCGCAATCAGGCCGTTGCACCTGATATGCTATTGGATGAATTGCCGCTTTTTGCAGCCGCCCGGCCGGAGAACCCGATGGTCGCTCCGACCGCATCATCCGCGGTGGAGACGGAATTGGCGACGATCAATCCAGATGAATTGACCCCTAAAGCGGCACTCGACGCCCTCTATCGCCTCAAGTCGCTGATGCCGGAAGATAGTGATTAGAACCCTAATGAATGGCCGTAAATTGCTAACCTTGGAGCAAGTAAACAATGGATAGCTCGGTCCCTGGCGTTGCACCAAGGATGCTGAACGTTTTGCGGCCAGCCGATCCGCCGCCGCTCACGCGCTATATCGATCCAGAAATCCTAAAACAGGAACTCACCGAACTGGTTGCTGCCGACGGTGGCCCCGACAACGCCCGTCCACATTTTGTGGAGCGGGTCAAGGAGGTGATTGCTGATGCCCGCGAGCAGTCCCGCGAGGAACTCGAGGCTGACGGCCTCGGCCGCCGTTGCGCTGAGGGACTATCAGGTTTTCAAGATGACCTGATCCGAACGCTTTTCGATTTGGTCGTCACCTATCGTTGCACAGACGAGGAACGCAATGAGATCAAGGGCATGGCCATAGTCGCGACCGGCGGTTACGGCCGCGGTTTACTCGCACCAGGTTCCGATATCGACTTGCTCTTCTTGATGCCCGCCTCAACCGGCAGTGGCCAGACACAGGTATCAGAACGGCTGCTCTATCTGTTATGGGATTTGGGCTTCAAGGTCGGTCACGCGACCCGGACGATCTCCCAATGCACGAAGCTATCCCGCACCGATACCACCATCGCCACGTCGATGCTCGACGCTCGGCTCATTCTCGGCAATGCGGAGTTGTTTGCGCAGCTTGAAGAGCAATTCAAGACCCAGGTTATCAAGGCCAACACCCGCTCCTTCATCGACGCAAAAATGGCCGAGCGCGATGAACGCCACCGTCGTTCTGGCGACGCCCGCTACCGGGTCGAACCCAACATCAAGGACGGCAAGGGTGGCCTGCGCGACTTACACACGCTCCATTGGTTGTCCAAGGCGCTCTATGGAGAAGATGTCGGAGAGGCGACCATCCGCGATGGCATATTCACCGAGGAGGAGGTGACCACGTTTCACCGCTGTGAGGACTTCCTCTGGTCGGTGCGCTGTTTCTTGCATTTTCTGACCGAGCGTCCCGAGGAGCGCCTGACCTTCGATCTGCAACCGCAAATGGCCGAACTGCTGAGTTATAAGCGGCATGGCAGCCAGCGTCCCGTTGAGCGTTTCATGAAGCACTACTTCTTGGTCGCCAAGGACGTCGGCGACCTCACCGGAATTCTGTGTGGTGCGCTCGAAATCCAGCAGCTGAAGTCAGTCCCAACACTGCGCAAAATGCTCAATCCATTGAGCTGGCAAGTCAGGCGGCAGGTCCGCACGCGCACCGACTTCCGCATCGATTCCGACCGCCTCAATATCGCCGACCCGAAGGTTTTCGAGCGCGATCCGCTCAATATTCTGCGCCTCTTCGATCAGGCCGCGCAGACTGGCACCTTTCTCCACCCCCACGCCGTGCGCCTGTTGCGAACTTCAAGCAACCTTATTGACAACAATGTCCGCCACAATCGGGAAGCCAATCGGATCTTTCTTTCACTGCTGACCAACGCCGAAACCGCAGCAACATCGTTGCGCCGTTTGAACGATTCCGGCGTCCTTGGCCGCTTTATTCCGCCGTTCCGGCGCGTCGTCGGCATGATGCAGTTCAACATGTACCACCACTACACGGTGGACGAGCACTTGATCCGCACGGTTGAAAAATTGAGCGACATTGAACGCGGGGAAGCCATCGAAGAACTACCCTTATCGACCAGGATCTTCCGCACGATCAAGAACCAGAAGGTGCTCTACGTCGCCGCCTTTCTTCACGACATCGGAAAGGGCCGGCGCGACGACCATTCCAAGGTTGGCGCCCGCATCGCTCGGGAGATTTGCCCGCGTCTCGGGTTGATGCCCAGCGAAACCGACACGGTCGCCTGGCTGATCGAAGAACACCTGACTATGAGCAACATCTCCCAGCGGCGCGATCTGGCTGATCCACGCACCATCCGCGACTTCGCCAACACCGTGAAAAGCCTCGACCGCCTGAACCTGCTGTTGCTGTTGACCGTTGCCGACATCCGGGCCGTCGGTCCCGGGACATGGAATGGCTGGAAGGGGCAACTCCTGCGGACGCTGTATAACGAGACGGAAATCTTGTTGACCGGTGGCCACACCCAGGAAGACCGAAGGGATCGGGTGGAAAAAGCCCGGAGTGCTCTTGCGGAGACCTTGCGAGAAGAAGGCTGGGATCAGGTCAGCATCGATGCCGTGCTCGGTCGGTTCTATGACGACTATTGGCTGCGCTTCGAAGGCGACGTGCAATTGGAGCACGCTTTGTTCATGCGCCGTGCCGGTGAGAACAATGAGCGGCTAGCTATCGCTCACAAAACCGATGCGTTTACTGCAGTGACAGAGCTGACCATTCTGGCGCCCAACCACCCGCGCCTGTTGTCGTTATTCGCGGGGGCCTGCCTCTCGGTCGGGGCCGATATTGTCGGCGCCCACATCACCACCACCCGGGACGGATTGGCGCTCGATACGTTTTTGCTACAACGCGAGTTCGAGGAAGACGCCGATGAAAAGCGCCGGGCTGCCCGCATCAAGGCGGTGATCGAGCGATATTTAAAGGGCGAGGCGAGGGTGCAGAAGGTGCTCGCCAGCCGCCGCAGTGAGCACCGGGTTGAGGCTTTCAGCGTAAGTCCACGCGCCGACGTCAACAATGAGCTTTCCGACCAATACACCGTCATCGAGGTTGCCGGGCGCGATCGGCCCGGGCTGCTCTATGAGCTGACAAGCGGGTTGTCCGACATGTCGCTTGATATCTCATCGGCCCATATCGCGACTTTCGGCGAGAAGGTGATCGACGTCTTCTATGTCACCGACCTGACGGGCCGCAAAGTCTCCGGCGAAAAGCGCCAGGAACACATCGGTGAGCGCCTCGGGGAGATCGTCGATATTGCCGAAGAAGAATAACCTTAGTCCCGAAACCGGCTTGCAACGTCAAAAAAGGGCCATCAGTCGGGCAAGATCTACCGCCACAACAGCCCTTGCGCTTCTTTGGTCATAAGGCTACTGCGCTCGCCATGCTCTACCGTGCCTTCGCAACTGTTGGCGGACTGACGATGGTCAGCCGCTTGCTCGGCTTCATCCGAGACATCCTGATCGCCGCAGCCCTTGGCTCCGGCGTTGTCGCGGATGCTTTTTTTGTTGCCTTCCGCTTTCCCAATCTGTTTCGCCGGTTGTTTGGCGAAGGCGCCTTCAATTCTGCGTTCATTCCGCTCTTTGCCAAGCGGCTTGAGGGCGAAGGTGAAGGTGAGGCGCGCCGCTTCGCCGAGGAGGCGATGTCGGTCTTGTTTTTCAGTCTGCTGGTTTTGTCCATAATCATGGTGCTGGCGATGCCGTGGTTGATGGTGTTGCTGGCACCTGGGTTCGTCCAAAATCCAGCCAAGTACGACCTCGCCGTTTTGCTGTCGCAGATTGCGTTTCCGTATCTGTTGTGCATGTCGCTGGCCGCCCTGGTTTCCGGCATCCTCAATTCCCTGAACCGCTTTTGGGTGGCCGCGGCTGCGCCAATCCTTCTGAACATAGTTTTAATCACCGCCATTTCTCTGGCGATATGGCTCGGGTTTTCGCAGCGCTTCGGCGCTGGAATCATTCTCGCGGTGGGCGTCTCCATCGCTGGAGTGGCGCAGTTTGTGATGTTGTGGATTGCCGTCCGGGCGGCCGGCCTCAAGTTGTCGCTGCGCCGGCCACGGTACACTGCCGGCGTGAAACGTCTTGTTGAGCTTGGCATCCCCGGTGTGATCGCTGGCGGCATCACCCAGATCAACATCGTCATCGGGACCATGATCGCTACCTTGCAGGCGGGCGCGGTGTCCTACCTCTATTATGCCGATCGTCTTTATCAACTGCCGCTTGGCATCGTCGGTGTCGCGATCGGGGTCGTCCTCTTGCCCGAGCTGTCGCGCAAAGTCCGCGCAGGTGAACACGCGACGGCAATGGATAGCCAGAACCGATCCCTCGAAGTTGCGTTGCTGCTGACGATCCCGGCGGCTGCCGCGCTTGCGATCGCCGCCGAGCCCATCATTCGCGTGCTTTTCGAGCGGGGCGCATTCACCGCGGTCGACACCGCCGCGACAGCGCCAGCCTTGGCTGCCTTTGCCATTGGTCTGCCGGCATTCGTGTTGATAAAAGTCTTTCAACCAGCCTTCTTTGCCCGCGAAGATACCAAAACCCCAATGCGCTATGCAGTCGTCAACATGTTGGTCAACGTGATCGGCTCACTCGCCTTGTTCTTCACGTTCAAGGAGATGGGTCGCCCGCCACACGTCGGCATAGCTTTGGCCACATCTATTGCCGGCTGGGTCAATGCGCTGTTGCTCTGGGCGACACTCCGGCATCGTGGTGACTTCGTTGGTGACCGCCGCTTGCTAAGAAATTTGCCAATCATTACCGCCGCCAGCCTCGCTATGGGAGCCGCCCTATGGTTCGCTATACCGCAACTGGCGCCGTACTTCAGAGCCGAAGCCATCTTGCCCGTACAGGCCCTTGCTCTGGTGGCGATCGTGACGCTTGGTCTTTTCGTCTTTTTTGGACTGACCCTGGCGACCGGAGTTCTAGATCTTCGCCGCGTTGTTGGAATGGCGCGCCGACGTACGGTCTAAGCAGTCGACGCACAGCCGATTTTGATGCTGTTCCGCAAACGTCCAAGGTTAAGCCGGTCGTTAAACTCGGCGGTCGTAGCTTCTATTCCTGCGATGGTTTCCGCGATATCCGCGGAAATTTGAAAAGCGGCAAACTCGACATCAGCGACACGCTGGATTTCGGAGCCCTTACGATTGGCCGTTTTTTGATTGCCGCAACCTCTTCGTCCCCTGTCCCATACACGTCGAGCATTGGTCTCAGGTCTCTCGCCGATGTTGCACCGGTGTTCTTGAGAGGGCTTGCACGAGGGTGGCCGACGCGCCATAACCCGCGCTCGCATGGAATATGATCGGCCACGCTCGCGGGGAGCCCTCCTGAATGAAATTCCAAGAGCGCGTTTTTTCCGGAATGCAACCCACCGGCAGTCTGCACCTTGGCAACTATCTGGGTGCGATGTTGAAGTGGATCGATCTGCAGAAAACGCACGATTGCATCTACTGCGTCGTTGATTTGCACGCCATCACCGTCTGGCAGGATCCAGCTGGGCTGCGCCAAGCAATCCGCCAAGTGACAGCGGCCTACATCGCTGCAGGCCTCGATCCGGAGAAAAGCATTCTATTCAATCAGAGCCAGGTCTCCGCACACGCAGAGCTTGCATGGGTGTTCAATTGCGTGGCCCGCCTCGGCTGGCTCAACCGCATGACGCAGTTCAAGGAGAAGGCCGGCAAGGATCGTGAAAATGCTTCCGTCGGGCTCTACGCGTACCCTAATCTGATGGCCGCCGACATACTTGCCTATCGCGCAACGCACGTTCCGGTCGGTGATGACCAAAAACAGCACTTGGAGTTGTCCCGCGATATCGCTCAGAAGTTCAACAATGACTTTTCCGACCAGATCAAAGTGGCCGGCTACGAGGAAGGCGAGTTCTTCCCGCTGCCCGAGCCCGTCATCACGGGGCCGGCGACCCGTGTGATGTCGTTGCGCGATGGATCCCGGAAAATGTCGAAATCCGAGCCATCGGAAATGTCCCGTATTAATCTGACCGACGACAACGATACGATCGCCAAAAAGGTCCGCAAAGCGAAGACCGATCCGGCACCCCTGCCCAGTGAGGTCGAAGGCCTTTCCGGACGACCGGAAGCCGAAAACCTTGTCGGCATATTTGCTGCTCTGTCCGGCAGTGAAAAGGCGGAAGTGCTGGCGGAATTCGGTGGCCGCCAGTTTTCCGAATTCAAATCGGCACTGGCGGAACTGTGCGTGGCCCAGCTTGGTCCGATCGCCGAGGAGGCACGCCGACGCATGCAGGACCCGGACGAGATCGACCGGATTTTAGTGAACGGTGCCGATCGCGCTCGCCAACTGGCCCAGCCGATCCTCAGTGAAGTCAAGGACATCCTCGGCTTCGTTCGCCCTGGCTCGTAGCGACAGATGGCAAGTGTGCACCTGCGAGATGCGCGGGAGTATCACTTATGCGGATCTATGGCACGAGCCTTTTCGTGGACAGGATGGTTTCCTTCATGGACAATCGGCGCGTTCATTTCGCTGAGCCGTGCCGATGCGCGGGCAGGGTTATCGTTCTTCGCTGCTGAGGACCTCGAACCAAGTATGAAACCACGCCGATCGTTCGAAGCCGGACATCAACGCAAATTCCTGCTCATCATTGATGAGGAGCCGGAAGTCGACAGCGCCGTCTACTTTGCCGCCAGCCGTGTCGCCCATAGCGGCGGATCACTGGTCCTTCTCTATGTGATCGAGCCGCAGGGCTACCAGCATTGGATGGGTGTGCGCCAGATCCACATCGAGGAAGAGACGACCAAAGCCACAGCTTTGTTCCGCCTGCACCGGCGTAAACTCAATCAGATCGGTTTCGAGGAAGTGGCGACCGAAGATGTCATCAAGGAAGGCTCCAAAGTCGACACCATAATGGAGATGATCGACGAGGACGAGGATATCGCTTTGATGGTCCTTGGCGCGTCGACCGATCCGAAGGGCCCCGGCCCGCTGGTTTCAACACTCGTGGGCGGAAAGGCCGCAGGCGCTTTCCCGGTCCCGATTACAGTGGTTCCGGGCCACCTATCCCTTGATTACATCAAGGCTTTAGCTTGACGACGGCGGGGCTAAAAATTTGTCGCTCGGGGAAACTCGACGTCAGGGCTCGACATTTGTATGCTCCTGACCTACTTCATGTCCTAGAATGGTTCTAAAAAAGCGGCTCTGAACCAGGCGTTCATTTGCCGTCACCATGGACCGAGGTTTCCGAATTCGAGAGAAAAAGCGATGTTCATCCAGACTGAGGCAACGCCAAACCCGGCCACTTTGAAGTTCATTCCTGGCCGCTCAGTGCTCAGCGGCGGCACAGCCGATTATCGCGCCGAGGACGACGCCAACGAGTCACCGCTCGCAGCGCGGCTTTTCGAGATTACCGGTGTCACTGGCGTCTTCTTGGGCTCTGATTTCATCTCAGTGACTAAGGGCGAGACCGATTGGCAGCACCTCAAACCAGCTATTCTCGGCGCCATCATGGAGCACTTTATGTCAGGCGCTCCGGTGGTCACGACCGGCGAAGGTAACGACGTCGCGGAAGGCAACTACGATCCCGCCGACGAGCAGATCGTCTCGACCATTAAGGAGCTACTTGAGACGCGTGTCCGCCCGGCCGTTGCCCAGGACGGCGGTGACATCACGTTTCAAGGTTTCCGCAAAGGCATCGTTTACCTGCAGATGCGCGGCGCGTGCTCGGGTTGCCCGTCATCGACGGCGACCCTGCGTCATGGCATCGAGAACCTGCTCCGCCACTTCTGCCCCGAGGTGCAGGAAGTTCAGGCGATCTAACGTTGCGCCCCGGTGGAGCACTCAAATAATGACGACAGCAACCCCGCTGGCGATCGGCGGGGCTGCTCTTTTTATGCAGCATGAAGCGAAAATGGCATGTCCAATCCACTCCCTGAGGCCGCTTTAAACCAGCTCTTCTTCGACGCGCGTACCCACAACACTTGGCGCGATCAGGAGGTCAGCGACGAACAACTCCACCGACTTTTGGATATTCTGAAAATGGCGCCGACCAGTGCCAACTGTTCGCCAGCGCGGTTCTATTTCATCAAGTCAAAGGCTGCGAAGGCGCGCCTCAAGACCTACCTGTCGGGCAACAATGCCGAGAAGACGATGGCGGCCCCGGTTTGCGCCATCATCGGCTATGACTTGGAATTCTACGAGCACCTTCCAAGACTTTTCCCGCACACCAACGCAAAGAGCTGGTTTGCAGGTAACGACGCCAAGATCGCCGAGACGGCCGTCCGCAACGGTACGCTTCAAGGCGCCTATCTCATCATGGCCGCGCGCTCGCTGGGCCTTGATTGCGGTCCGATGTCTGGCTTTGATCAGGCTGGAGTGGACCGCGAGTTTTTTGCCGGCACATCAATTCGATCAAATTTCCTGTGCAATATTGGATACGGTGACCACAAGGACGTCTTCCCGCGTTCCCCGCGGTTCGATTTCGAGGACGTGGCAATAATCCTGTAAGCCTTTGAACGACACCGTCTGAGCGGTTTGGTGACCCTGCTGATTTGGGAGCAGCCGTCCGGCGTGCTGACATTTCCAGGAATATCGTTCCATCACGTGGGAACGAATACCCATAACCTAGAGGATGAAAACCCGGGCGGGACCCTGTAGGCTCCCATCTTATGAACATCCTCGCCTTTGATACGTGCTTTGACGCTTGCTCTGCCGCGCTGCTGGTCGGTAGCACCGCTCGCATCGTCTCGTGCTTCGAGCCGATGGCCACCGGCCACGCCGAACGCCTTGTGCCGATGATCGGCGAAGTCGTCCTGCAATCGGGCTTGAACTTCAATGACGTTGACCGTATCGCCGTCACGTTTGGGCCGGGCACATTTACAGGCACGCGCATTGGTGTGGCGGCTGCGCGTGCTCTAGCTCTCGCACTCGACAAACCTTTGGTGGCAGCGACAA
>DAOUZE010000057.1 GCA_030665765.1 Filomicrobium sp. | reverse complement strand
TCCAGGACTTCATCGGCGACCCCGTGAGTGAGACGCCGATGGTGCCGCGCGGAAAGCTGGAAGAGATCTTCCAGGATCTTCAGGCCGATCTTCGCTTCGACCACGAACTCAACGGCTGCCTGAACTGCGGCATCTGCACCGCTACGTGCCCGGCGGCACACTATTACGACTTCTCCCCGCGCGAGATCGTGCAGCTGCTGTGGACCGAGAACCTGGACGGTATCTACGATGCCATGCAGGAGAAGATTTGGTCGTGCGCGCAGTGCTACACCTGTGCCGCGCGCTGCCCGTTCAAGAACTCGCCCGGCGGGCTCGTCATGTTGATGCGCGAAGTGGCGATCAAGCACCAGATGCAGTCAGCCAAGGACGTGCTGCGCCCGTTCAGCCGCGTCATGCTGAAGCTGGTTTCGACCGGCAACCAGCTTGCACCTGACATGATCAACCCACAGCACTTCGCTGATTGGGGCCCCAACATCTCCAAGGTCGACGCGCCCTTGAAGCTGCTGCGCAAAGCGATCCCGATGGCGACGCTCAATACTACGGAGACGGCTTGGGAAGTGAACCTCAAGACCTCCGTCGAACTCTATACGATTTGGGAGATGACCGGCGTTTTGGACCAGCTCGAGGGCATTGACGAGAACCTGTTCGATGTCATCACCGACATTATGGATGAGAAGCGGGAAGACTGGGCGGATTTCCTGGAAGAGCAGGAGGAAGAGGATTGATACTGGTCCTTTTTTGGATGCCGACTGCGGCTGAAGTGGTTGCTGACGCCCGAAATGAAATGAGGAACTGACGATGAGCACCGACAACACGGATCGCCCCGGCCAGCCGATCGAAAAGTTCACCGGCCATGGCAGTGAATGGCGGCCATCGAACCTCACCCCGACGGAAGCCCAACGCGCCACCGCCTGGGTCGAGCAGCGCATCGACAGGCGCTCGATGCTGACAAATAAGGACCGCGTCGCGGACGTGCGCGATGAAATGTGGCAGCTTGAGAAGGACGGCCAGATCGTCGTGCATCGCATCACCGACCAGCACAAGCCGGTCGATGCGAAGACGCTCTATGGCTGGACGAAGCGCATCCCGACGACGCAACTGTGGCATCACAAGAGCTGCGGCCAGTGTGGCAACATTCCCGGATACCCGGTGTCGCTGCTGTGGCTAATGAACAAGATGGACATCAAGTACATCGACGAGACCGACCAGACGAGCTGTACTGCGTGGAACTACCACGGCTCCGGCATCGGCAATCTGGAAAGCCTCGCCGCGGTCTTCCTGCGCAACTTCCATCAGGCCTACGTTGCGGCCAAAGCGCAGGGCCTGCCCGAGGGCTACTACTATCCGCTCGTGCACTGTGGCACCTCGTTCGGAAATTACAAAGAGGTTCGCGGCTATCTCATTCACTCCGCCACGCTGCGGGAAAACGTGACCAAGATCCTCGGCAAGATCGGTCGTCTCGTCGACGGCAAGCTGCTGATCCCGGAGGAGGTCGTACATTACTCGGAGTGGCTGCATGTAATGCGCCACGAGATCAAGAAGCATCAGGTGATCGACGCCTCGAACGTGCGCGCGACGATCCATCCTGCGTGCCACGTCTACAAGATGGTTCCGGAGGATGCGATCTACGACGAGACGGTGCTGGATGGAAACCGCGTCGCGGTCTCAACCGGTCTCGTCCAGGCGCTGGGCGCACAGGTGATCGACTACAAGACCTGGTACGATTGCTGCGGCTTCGGCTTCCGCCACATCATTTCGGAGCGCGAATTCACCCGCTCGTTTGCTATCGACCGCAAAATCCGCGTCGCGGTGGAGGAGGCTAATTCCGACGTGATGATCGGCCACGACACGGGCTGCATTACCACGCTCGACAAGAACCAGTGGATTTCCAAAGCCGGCGCCGAAGGCAAGGCGGTGGAGCTTCCAGTCCTGGCCGACTGCCAGCTCGCGGCACTGCTATGCGGAGCCGACCCTTACAAGATCGTACAAACGCATTGGCACGCGAGTCCGATTGAGACGCTGCTCGAGAAGCTCGACATCGACTGGCGGTCCAAGAAGGCCGAATTTGAGACCTATCTTGAGCAGATCCAGACCGGCGCTGCAGACCAGCTCTACGATCCACGTCTTCGCATTACGAGCGGCCCAGGGTTCAAGCCGATCAAGCGGGAAGTAAGCTTGCCGCCGCCGGAAGAGTAGAAATTCGTGTCACGCGGCACCTTCCCGAGGACGAGGGCGTCAGACAATGGTGAGGGGCGACTCTTCTGCCTTCTCCTCGAGAAGAAACTATCAGCGCCCGCAGCAAGCTGCTTTCCGCGTGCGCATTTGGAAAGCAGGAAGGATAGCGAATGAGCAAGCCCATACTGATTGTTGGCGGCGGACCTGCTGGCCTTGCAGCGGCACACGCTGTTGCGAGCATTGGCCACCGCAGCGTACTGGTCGAGAAGGCAGAGATCTTCGGTGGGGCGCCAATCCAGTCGGGCTACGCGAAGCTGGTGCCTTCGGGACTGTGGGCGAAGGACGCGATCGGCGGCATGGTGCGCCGCGTCGAGAATAATTCGCAGATCGATAGGAAGCTCAACACGGTCGTCAAAACGTTCGATGGCACGCCGGGCAATTTTGTCGCTGAGCTGTCGGACGGGACGCGCGTCGAGGCAGGCTCTGCAATCCTGACCACCGGGTTCACCCATTTCGATAGCGTCAACAAGCCCGAGTGGGGCTTCGGCCTGTTTCCCGATGTTGTGACGACCACGCAAGTCGAGCAGATGATCTCGAGCGGCAAAGGCGTTCGCTGCCCATCGGACAATCGCAAGCCGAAGCGCGTTGCGATCCTGCTGTGCGTTGGATCGCGCGACCGACAGATCGGCCGCGAGTGGTGCTCGAAGATCTGCTGCACCGTATCGGCGAACATGGCGATGGAGATCCGCGAGGAGCTGCCCGAGACCCACGTCTATATCTATTACATGGATATCCGCACGTTCGGTCTTTACGAGACGGACTACTATTGGAAGAGCCAGGAAGAGTTCAAGGTCAAGTACATCAAGGCCCGCATCGCCGAGGTGACCAGCGACGGCAAGCAACTCATCGTAAAGGGCGAGGATACGCTGGTGAAGCGGCCCATCACGATTCCGTTCGACCTGGTGGTCCACGCTATCGGCATGGACCCCAACGTTGACAACATGACCCTGTCGGCGGTTTTCGGCGTCGACTTGCACAAGCAGGGCTTTATCGCGCGCAAGGATACCTATGGCGTGATGGGCGCGACATCGCGCGACGGCGTATTCGTGGCAGGTGCTGCCATCGGCCCGGAAACGATCGACGACAGCATCGCACAGGCAAATGCGGCGGCACTGAATGCAATTGCGGCCGCAACTGGCAATAACCTGCAGGCGGCGGAGTAGGCGGCGTGATGGCGAGCTTGGCTGCCAACTCATCCATATTGCCGCAGCGACCAGTGCTTGATCTTTCCGGCCCGAAGTTGCGCATTGCGTTCGAGACGTTGGTTAATGCCTCGGAGGCAGTCGGCGGGATCGAGCAGTTCGTCGAAGCCGTAAAGCTCAAGTCAAAGGTGTGCAAGGAGCTGCTTGGTGAGGGCAAGGCCGCTACCGTCGACCGTGCCGATTTCGAGCAGCTGGTCCAATTGATGGCCACCGTGCGCCGACGTCTCGGCCGGTTGATCGACGACCAAGGCTGGGCCAAGGTGCAGGCAGCGATTGCAGCACTGCTTGACCAGGCGACGGATACAACAATTGCGGACAAATGCGTCCCGGCGTTCGTGAAAACCTTTCCCGACAGCAGGGAGAATCGCTTCACCCGCGATCTCGCAGCAGAGATCCTCCATAATGTGCTGCCGGAGCACTATCCCCTGATGCAGCGCTGGGTGTGGGACACGAAGACCAACTCCGGCGTCATCCGCGAGATCTGGCACGGTGATGACGTCGACCACATGGTGATTGACATAGCCGACGGCTACGAGACATTCCTTGTGCTGCGCGAGGAGTTGTCGCAGTTCCTATCCGACAACGGCGTGTTCCGCGACATGCTCTGGCACGTCGACCTGTTGTGCGCGCAAGTCTACGGCGACTACATCAACGCGCAAGGCGGCGCCTGGCTCAAGACGGAATTTGGGGCAGATAGCGATCCGCTGGAGCACACACGTCGCATCATGGGTCTCGACCGCGTTGCGGGCAAACGAGCAAGCAAGGGCAAGACGCTCGATGGCACCGCAGCGACCGTTTCATCAACCAAACTTCTTTCCTGAGGACGGCACGATATGCCTATCCACGAAAAATCGTTGATTCGTCCAGAGAACATCACGACCCATGATGAGCTTGTGATCGAAGGTGTGGATGTTTCCGGCCACTGGTCGACGTTCATCGAGAGTCGCGTCATATCCGACTATAACGAGGCGATGGAGGAGGAGATCGCTGCGCTGCCGGGCGGAGAGAACATCCACCGCTGCTGGCAGTGCGGCTCGTGCACGAACTCGTGCACCGTTCATGCGATCGAGCCGCGATTCAATCCGCGCTACTGGATCTACCTGATCCGCACCGGTATGGAATCCGAGCTACTGCGCGACAAGGATCTCATCTGGAAATGCGTCTCCTGCAACAAGTGTACCTACGCCTGCCCGCGCGATGTCGTGCCAGAAGGCGTGATGAAGGCAACAGCACACTGGCTGGAAATGAAGGGCCACGTCCCTGAATCGCCGTCGATGACATTCGACAAGATCTTCACAGAACAAATCGTCGAACACGGCAAGATCGAAGACACCAAGGTCCTGATGCAGTTCCTGAAGCGGACCAACCAGCCACTACTGCAGGATTGGCTGAAGCAGATCGTCTGGAACATCGGCATGCGCACACCGGTGAAGTGGGGCCTGAAGAGCGCCTGGAATTTCGTCTTCCACCCGAGGACCCGCGGCTGGAAGAAGGCAGGTGCGGCCATCCAGGACTATATCATCGAGGTCGAGCAGCATCACAAGTCGGCGCTTGGCGTCGACAAATCTACGGCTGCCAACAGCAATGCACAGCAGCACAATCTGCACGCAGCGGAATAAGGGGAACGGCAGTCATGGTCGACGTCACCGAACGAGCCAAGCAACTGCGCGAAGTTGCGTACTATCCAGGTTGTGCGCTGGAGGGCTCCGGCAACGGCTACGATGTGTCGACACGTGCGATCGCCCATGAGCTGGGCCTCAAACTGCGCGACGTTAAGGATTGGAACTGCTGCGGGGCGATGGAAGTCAAGAACATCGACCCCAAGATCCAAACCTATCTGTCGAGCCGCGTGCTATCCCAGGCAGTCAACAAGACCCACAACAACGTCGTGATGGCCCCCTGCAACGGCTGCTATCACAACCTCAAGAAGGCCGAGTACGATCTTGCCTATGACGAAAACTCGCGCGAAGTCGTTGAAATGCTTTCGACGAAGGCCGGGCACCAGACCTACGAGGCCGGGCAGGCTGAGACTATCCACGCGCTCGACTGGATCAAGGAGACGATCGGAGTGGACGGATTACGCGGGCTTACGAAAGGCAAGCTCGCCGGGCTCAGAATCGCCAATTACTATGGCTGCATGTACGTGCGCCCACGCCACATCTTCCCGGAGAAAGACAAGGGACCGGGCAGCGAGTCGACGTCAAAACCGCACTTCATGGACGATCTGCTAGCGGCGGCAGGAGGCGTGAACGTCGAGTTCCCGTTGAAGACCGCATGCTGCGGCGGCGCACATACGCTCTCAGACAGCGATATGTCTACAAAGCTTGTGCTCAACATCCTGCAGGCAGCCGAGGCGAGCGGCGCAGAGGTTATTGCCACCGAATGCCCGACCTGCCACTCTGGCCTGGAGATGCATCAGATCCGAGCCGAGAAGCGCTTCGGCAAGAAAACAAATGTTCGGATCCTTTACTTCACGCAGCTTCTCGGCTTGGCGCTCGGCATTAGTCCGCGCAAACTTGGCATCCACACCAACATCTCGCACTCGCTTGACTTCATCCGGGAAAAGGGGCTGACGTGAGATCTATCGCGGCGATCGAAAGGCGGATCGAGGAAATTCAGGCCAAGCCGACGGCCAATGCGGCCGGGGAGCTAGTTGGCCTGGGCGAAGAGGTTCTCGAGCATTGGATCTGCGCACGCGGCGAGACGCCGACGCACGCGAAGAAGGAAGGTTTCCGGCTGCTAGCGCTGCATCGCCAGGGAGCCAAAGGCGATCCCTCGTTCAACGCCTGCCGCGAGACCTGCCGCGAACTCATCTACCACTACAATCTCGTGACGTTGGAGCCGGCTCATTCCGACAGCGTGAAGCGTATTCAGCTTGCCGCGCTTGTCGCCAAGCATCTCGTCTTGTTCGTCGGGGGCAAGATGGAGGTCGCCGGTCTGGGAGAATTCTGCTGTGCCGCGAAACCGGTTCGAAAGAACGAGGCCGTGGCGTCATGAATCGCCGGAGCTGGTTTGTATTCACGGCTTAACGATCTGACAATGCCACGTTATACTACTCGAAACATTTGATATACGGAGTTCGCACCATGCCCACCGTCAAAGGCTGCAACATTCCCGACGACCTGCTCTATGACGTCGACAACCACATCTGGTTCGTTGAACAGGGCGACGGTACTGTGAAGCTTGGCATGACTAGCGTGGCGACCGCAATGGCCGGCCAGCTCGTTGCGTTCACACCGAAGAAAGTCGGCCGATCGGTCAAGACTGGCAAGAGCTGCGCAACGGTCGAGAGCGGCAAATGGGTCGGGCCGGCCAAGTCTGCTGCGGCCGGCGATGTTGTAGCGGTCAACGACGATCTGGTTAGCAATCCTGCACTTGCTAATACCGACCCTTACGACAAGGGGTGGTTCATCATCCTGAAGCCGGAGAGCTGGGACCAGGTTAAGCCGACCTTGACGCCAGGTACAGAGGTAACCCAGAAGTACGAGGCCAAGATGGCGTCCGAAGGGTTTGCCGGCTGCCCCTAGAAGGCAAGCTCGCGGTCGAACGCCGGCGTCGATAGCGCTTCAGCATGGGCCACATTTAGCCGTTCACCGAGCGGCCCATGACGCGTCGCTCAAGCCGCACGCTTGATGAGAAAGCGATAGACCCCGTCAGTCTCGGAATGCTCGACCAGCGTGTGGCCGGTCTGGCGCGCAAATGCCTGGAAGTCGGCAACGGCTCCGGGATCGGTTGCCAGAATCTCAAGCGTGCCGCCCACGGGCACCTCAACGATCGCTTTCTTGGCCTTTAGGATTGGGATCGGGCAGTTCTGCCCCTTGGCATCGAGCGTCTTGTCCGCCATCGTTCAATCCTCTCCATATTCGATAAATGTGAGTATGCAGTTCTTTTCTTCTTTGGGCTAGATGCTACTGCAATCGAAGCCGGTTTCGGGTGCCGTTGCAGCTTTGCCCGTTTCACGTTGTCGCTGAGAGACGCTCGGTTCGAGATCACCTCTAACATTATAATATTCGAATATAGGGCTGGCCGAATAGAGTTTGCAACGGGGTCGATCGACTGAATTGGACGCATGCGGCGCCCGCATCCTGAGCTTCGAAACCAGCTTTCAGACCGGAGCCTCGAACGTGCGCTCTTAGACCTCGGCCATCAGCGCACGTTCAAACGCCTTCATGCCGAGCATGCCGCCGACAACGATGGCGGCGAAGGCTAGGAAGGAGCCGATGGCCAGTGTCGAAATACCGGTGACGGCCTGCCCGATGGTGCAGCCAAGGGCCATGACGCCACCAATACCCATCAGCGAGGCGCCCATCATGTTGCGAAGGGTGTCGTTGGTATCGGAATAGGTGGCAAACTTGAAGCTGCCCATTGAAATTGCTGCGACGAAGGCGCCGGCCAGTGCGCCGAATAAGGAAGACACGCCGAAATTCGGCAGCCCGAGCGCGGTGAAGCGCTGCAGCCACTCAAGCGTGTCACCGGAGGGCCGGACGTACGTCAGCGAAATCGGCTGCATTGGGGTATCGGCGAATTCGTCGAAAGCGAGGCCCGTCACTGCCCAGCCGGCGACAACACAAAGGCCAATGCCAATGCCGGAGATGATATGGATTGGGCTGGAGCGGAAGGAGGAATCGCGAAAGCAGTAGATCGCCATCAAGCCCGCAATCACCAGGCCGACGATGAGGCCTGCGGTCGAGGCGGCGACGCCGGCGGCCTGGGCGGTGATATCGGCAAGGCCTTGCGAGGCGCCGAAGCTGGCCATCGGCGCGCTGGTCGCCTGATCAATGGCATCGCGGAGCGGGCCGAGTACTCCCCCTATTGTCATGTAGGCGAAAATACCCAACACGACGAGATTGAGGAGAGAGCGCAAATCGCCGCCGCCGACGCGGGCCAGGTTCTTGCTGGCGCAACCGCCAGCGAACACCATGCCGAAGCCGAACATGAGGCCGCCGAGGATATTGCCAAGCCAGTTCAGCGAGCCGCTAATATACATTGTCTCGGAGATCGGCAGGACGCCGGTGTACACCAGCAACTGGGTGCCGACGATGGCAGTAGCACCAGCCAGGATCCAGGCGCGAAAGCGGCGGAAGTCGCCAAAGCTCATGAAATCGGAGATAGCGCCCATTGTGCAGAAGTTGGTTCGGAAGACGATGTAGCCAAAGACGAAGCCAATGATCAGGCCGCCGAGCATCACATACTGTGGTCCGTTGGCGGCAAAGACTTCGCGCAACTCCAACATGTTTCTCTCCAAATCTCGTTTTTTGCACCGATCCCCGATCAACGCATGCTTACATTCAACTCATTGAATATGATGGCGCGGCCAGTTGCAAGCCCGATGTGTGGTCACGGCTGAGCAGAACGATATCAAATGCAATCCGTTCAAACTGGGCGGTTGGTCCCGACGGGTACAATGTCGCCCATCCCGTCAGCAAAAATTCGCTCCCGGCTCGCTTGGATCGATGTTGGACCGCTCAGGGCCAAAATTCTCACCGTCGTCTAACACGTCAACCGCCGTACCTTAGAAGCGGACACCTCGACCAAAGGCATCGCGCTTTCTGCTGGTGAATGGTCTTACCCAGTAGTTGCAACCGTATCAGCGGCTTATCTCTGACGAGAAATTCGTTTGGTTCCGGCGGAGTAGCGGAGTGGTTCGGGCGGAGACATCAGCGGCGGACCGCGATCATGTCGAAGCTCTCGGCGAATGCGATATGGTGGCGCTGACGATCGCCGAACAGACGTGCCGTCAAGCCCATTCAGATCCACCCGGGTTTTCCGTAGGAGAGGGTATCCAAGGAGCGGTGCAATGGAACGCTACGACGCGAGCTTCTCAATCCCGAATGGGGCTCACCAGCCTTGATCACGCGCGAGCGGTCATCAATCAGTGGTTCCAGCATTACAATCGTATGCGCTCAGATCAGGCGCTCAGCATTCGGCTGCCGGTGCCTCGGTCTCCATACAGAAGTAGCCCACAATAGGGGATTGGATACCCCCGACTTGGCGATCATGGCATGGCTGCTGAGCACTTCTTTTGCGTAGGAGTTTTGTTTGTCAATTTGACTGCACTCGCTACGCCCCCCCGTGGTCATAATGCAGGATTGGGTGTGGCACTTATTGGTTCTCTAACGACATTCATTTCCTTGCCGCTGGGTTGTTCAATCGGCCGGCTCTATGATGGAGGAGTACTGCCGCTGGTGACCGGCTTTGCGATCTCGGGTGACGCGTACTGGATTATCGAGCCGCGGATCCAGAGAGACACCAATTAGGGCGAAATCTTGATCTGAATTTAGGTTGCTACGCGCGATGTGGACTAGGAGTAAATACGTCCGCGGCGACGTCGCGAACTACATATTTCGCTAGCGGCTACACCATTTAACTAACTCATTTCAATCGGTCGAATGTCTACTGCGGCCGGCTCTGTACAGCTTACCCAAGTGCCTCATACCCATACCCGCTGCCCTTCTTCACAACCATGCCCATGCCAGGCGGCGGCAGGTGGTAGCCGATGATCATGGCCTTCGACGCGTGCAGTCGGTCAAGCAACTGTTTGCGCGTCTTCACCGCAAGGTCAGGAACGTGGTCACTGGCTGGTTGCCAGTCAGGATGCTCAAACGAGATTACCGGGTTAGTAAGCGCATCGCCCAGAACCACGAGCGTGTCTGAGCCAGCCTTCAGCTCGACGGAGATGTGGCCTTGTGTGTGGCCGTTGGTCTCCATGACGGCGATGCCAGAAACAATCTCGTCGTCCTCTTTAACGAACTTAATCTTTTCCTCTATCGTCTCAAAACGTGATTTCGCACCCACAGCGAAAAACTGACGATCCTCTCGCAGCGATTTCATCGCATCCGGATTCATCCAGAACGCAAACTCCTTTTGAGCGACATAGTAGGTTGCCTCCGGGAAGGTCAGCTCGTCGAAGTCGTTGACGGCGCCCCAAAGATGGTCGGGGTGACCGTGTGTGAGGATCACCTTTGTAACGTCGGCCGGGTCAATATCCGCATCGGCGAGGGATTCCTCCAATTTACCGGTGGTCGGCACGAAGCGCGGTCCAGAGCCCATGTCGACGAGGATTAGGTCGTCTGGTGTCTTGATAAGCGTGACGTTGATGGGCGACTTGTAGGTGTCTCCCGTCTGGCCGGCGGCCGCCCAGGCGGCCTTGCGCAATTCGGGGTCGACGTTCGGCGCGGCGAAGGTCGACGGCAGCGAGATATGCCCGTCAGAAAATGTCGTCACTTCGAACCGGCCGAGCGTAGTCTTGTTGGCAGCTATTGCCGGCAACGGTAGCGTTGTGGCCGCGCACGTGGCCGCGGCGCCTCCCAGAAACGTGCGGCGGGAAAATTGGAGGAGCTTCGCCGACATGCTTGTTCTTCCTTTTAGCTGTATTGAACGCCAACGTTTGTGCGCTCATTCGAATTCCATTTGCTCAAACACCCTGCCCGCGTTTCGCGTCGCAAGTTCCTCGTAGGTGTCGAGATGCCTGAAGGGGGTTTGGTCGACATAGTAGGCATCCTTCAACTCGCCGCCATTGTCGATGTGCTCGCGGATCTTGCCACGCAAGTGAACAAGGTAGTCCTTTGTGTAGCGGCGAACCTGGTCCATGTTTGTGGGATGCCCGTGACCGGGGATGACATAAACGGCACCAAGCGCCTCGAAGGCTTCCCAGGTCTCCAGCCACGCCGCGGTGTCGGTGTCATCGAAGATTGGCAACATGCGTTCGTGAAAGGCCATATCGCCAGTGATGACCAGCTTTTGGTCGGGAATCCAGACCATCGTGTCGCCGGGCGAATGCGCGGGCCCAAGATTGAGGACCTCGATTGTGAAGTCGCCCATCTCGATTTCGCGCTTGCCCGAGAACGTTTCGGCGGGGCCGACGAGTTCGGTTCCTCCGGCTTTCTCCTTTAGGATGCGTTCATGCCGGTCAAGGCTGTCCCCACCCGACTCATCAAAGGCTGTCGCCGCATCTTCATGCGCCAGAATCGGCACGCCCTGTTGTTTCCAATATCCGTTGCCGAGCATGGCGTGACCTTGACCATTCTCGTTGATCACTAGCTTGACCGGCTGGTCGGTGATCTTCTTGATCTCCTCATGCAAGGCCTTGGCAAGTTGCGTTGAGGCCCCGGCGTTGACGACGATGACACCGTCGCCGGTGACGATGAATGACAGGTTGTTGTTATGCCCGGCATTCTCATAGGTCGGCGGAGCCGTGGCGCCGATAGCCGACCAGATATGCGGGATCACTTCAACCGGCTTTTGATAGAGGACCGAGCCGGGATACTGATCGGCAATATCCTGGCTCGCGAACGCAACAGGCATCGTGCCGACTAGTGCGAGTGCAATGATCAAGGCCCGAATGCTCATTTCATTGATCCTCTTGCCCGGCAGGACGCTTTAGTCGATGGCGCCCCGTCCCGCGGTTTCATCTTCGTTCTTGGGGGTCACGTCGAGCACCTGCGCCCGCCGTGTTACCTTCACGTCCGTCTTGCAGTCCTTCATGCACGGCTCAGCCTGTTTCAAGGTCGGCGTATCAGGACGCAGGTCGTCGATGAAGTTCTTTTCGTTTGGCAAGCGCACCGCAGTGAAGTTCTCATTCGACAGCTCGAACTGCTCATCCTCGATGACGTCGTTCATAAGCAGGATATAGGCAATTATGCTGTAAACTTCATCTGGTTTTAGCGTTTGCGCATTGCCATAAGGCATCGCCCGGTAGATGTAGTCGTAGGCCGTCGACAGGTAGGGCCAATACGAACCCACAGTCTTTACTGGATCCTCTGACTTCAGTGTGTCACCACCACCTGCGAGGACCGGCCAGCGATCGACCCCTTCGCCGAAGTCTCCGTGGCATATGGCGCACTTGGCGGCGAAAATCGCTTCGCCCTTGGCGGGATTTCCCTTGCCCTTCGGAAGCCCCTGTCCGTCGGGGCGCACATCGATGTTCCAGGCCTGGATTTCTTCTACCGTCGCCGGGCGGCCAAGCCCAAAACTCTTTGACGGCTCAGCCTGAACTTTTGCTACGGCCAGGCAAACGAGTAAGGCGGCTCCGGCGAGCGCGGACCGCATCAGCGTGCCCTTAGGAGACTTCAACATTTTCCACCTCTCCGCCGTTCTTTACATGCCAGGTTTGGATGCCGTTGTTGTGGTAGATCGAGTTTTCGCCGCGGGCCGTGCGCAACTCATCCTTTGTCGGCTGGATATAACCCGTTGAGTCGACGGCGCGTGATTGCAAAAGCAGCGGTGCCCCGTTCCAGTCGAACTCGTAGTAGAATCGGTGCAGTGACTTATCGAGGCTGGGGCCGTCAACCCGTGCCGCATGCCAATTGCGGCCACCATCTAGGGTGACGTCAACACGAGGGATGGTGCCGCGGCCCGACCAGGCGAGTCCAGTGATCACCGTCGCGCCCTTGTCATGCTTCAGCGGAGCCTCGGGCGAGGGATTGGTAATGACCGATTTGCAGTCCATCTCCCAAGTGAAACGGCGCGCCTTACCGTTCGCCATGAGGTCGGTGTACTTGGAGGTTTCCTCGCGGGCATGCCAGGGCTCGTCCCCAACTTCGATGCGCCGGATCCACTTCACCCACATGTTGCCTTCCCAGCCGGGAACCACCAGACGCACCGGGTAGCCCTGCTCAGGCCGCAGCGCTTCTCCGTTCATCTTGAAGGCAATAAGGCAATCGTCGAGGGCCTTGAACAACGGCACCGAGCGGTTCATCCCCGAGGCATCTCCGCCTTCCGGCATGATCCATTTGGCATTGGTTTTCAGACCGGCCTCCTCGAGCAGATAACGCAACGGCACGCCCGTATACATGACATTGTGAACCATGCCGTGCGTGAACTGGCAGCCGTTGAGCTGCGCACCGCGCCACTCCATACCGGAGTTGGCCGCGCATTCGAGGAAGTTGATCTGGTTCTTTCGCGGAAAGCGTTTGAGATCGTCGAGCGTGAACACAAGCGGCTTCTCGACAAGACCGTTGATCATCAGCCGGTACTTGTCTGGCTCGACCTCGGCCACGCCGCCGTGGTGACGTTCAAAGCACAGACCGTTGGGGGTGATAATGCCGTCCAGCTCGTGTAGCGGCGTGAAGTTTACTGAGGATTCGACGGAGGCCGTGAGCCAGCCAACGTACCGGCGCACAACGTGCTTCTCATGCTCCGACGGGACGCCGTAGGGCGCACGATCGACGCCATCTCCGAGGTAACGCGACCACTCTTGTAGGTCTGTTATCGCGGGATCGGAGTCAGCATGCGCGGCGGCACTACCAGCAACGATTGCTCCACCAGCGGCGATCGACGATCTTAGGAACTCCCGGCGCGACGCGGTCACATCCGTCTCGATCGACTTTTTCTTTTTGCGGCTCACGACAAGCCTCCCAGGTTTCATTTTTCAGCCTTTTTGCTGCAAACATTCGAATGTGTGAATATTTAATCAAAAGCGTTAGCACATTCTGTTCGTCATTCAAAGGCTATGATTGGCCATCGCTAGACGCCTTCGACCTTCACCGAGGTGTTCGGCTCGACACTGACCGTCTTCTTCCTTTTGACGTAATTGGCGACGACATCCCAGATCGGCGGTCCTTCGGCACCTTCATTGACCGAGGCCCAGCCGGCGACGACATAGGTCTTGGCCGGATCAATCTTCTCGCCAGACTTCAACAGCGTCATATCGGTGATGCGCGATCCGATCGGCTTCTTGACGTCGATTTTGTATCCGAGCCCGCCGACCCGGACCATGTCGCCACCCTGCTGATAGTAGGGATCTGGGTTGAACAGGTTGTCGGCGACGTCCTCCAGGATGTCGTGAATCATCTTGCCAGACATCTCACTCCGATAAGCCGACGGATAGGTCATGCTGGTGGCGTTGTGCACGAGCTCGACCGTGATGTCTTGACCGGGCAGAACCGTCGTCCCCCAACGGAAGCCGGGCGACATGGCAATGTCGGCTTCGCGCTCTTTAATAAGCGCGTCGCAGATTAGATCATCGAACGTGCCGTTGAAATTGCCGCGTCGATACAGCAGCGAGTCGGTCTTTCCCAGCACCGTATTGAGTTCTTTTTCAAATGGCGCTCGCACCTTGTCGACCAGTTCGGCTGTCGGCTTATCTGGGCTGATAACGTCCGAGAAGATCGGGATGAGCTTATACTGGTAGCCCTTGACGGCTCCATCGCGGACATCGAGATCGACGCGCGACAGGAACTTGCCGTGCGAGCCCGACGCGATCACAAGCGTCTTACCGACGATAACTGGTTCCGGCAGCGCATCATGTGTGTGCCCGGTCAAGATGACGTCGATGCCCTTGACACGACCGGCCATCTTCCGGTCGACGTCGAAGCCGTTATGCGACAGCAGAACGACGAGTTCAGCACCTTCTCCGCGCGCCGCGTCGACGTTCTTTTGGACCTGATCTTCACGGATACCGAACGACAGGTTGGGGAACAGCCAGCGCGGGTTGGCGACCGGCAAATACGGGAACGCCTGGCCGATAACTGCGACCTTGACGCCGCCGCGCTCAAACATTTTCGTTGCTTCGAACGCTGGCTCTTCCCACTCCGCATCAAAGATATTGCCGCCCAGAAACGCGAAGGGCAGTTCGTCGACGATTTCTTTGACGCGATCAATGCCATACGTGAATTCCCAGTGCGACGTCATCGCATCCGGCTTCAGAGAATTCATAACCTCGACCATGTCGCCGGCCTTCGTCTTGAAGGACGTGTAGCTGCCCTGCCAGGTGTCTCCGCCATCCAGGAACAAAGTGTTATCGGCGCGGTCGGCGCGAATGGAATTGAACAACGTGGCAATCCGGTCGATGCCCCCCATGTGTCCATACACTTGGGCCAACGCCACGTAGTCATCCGAAGTCAGTGCATAGGC
>DAOUZE010000400.1 GCA_030665765.1 Filomicrobium sp. | reverse complement strand
CCGCCCCGTGAGCCCTTGGAAGAGCAGGGGCCTTATTTTGCGATAGCGGCTATACTCGAAGGGGAGATCGAGCAGGTCATAGAGCGGTGCAATGCGCTCATATCGGTCCAGACTGGATGACATTCAGTCGGCTCCGGCAGGTTTGAGCGGCTTTCCTAGATGTTTAGCGCACCAAAAATGCGGGGGTCCATGACAGAGAAAATGCAGAGAATGCACCACCAAGTATTGATCGTCGGTGGGGGCGCCGCCGGCATAACGGTGGCGGCGAGCCTCAAACGCCGCGCGCGGCAGGACGTCGACATCGCCATTATTGAGCCCGCCGACGAGCATTACTATCAGCCGGCCTTCACGCTCGTCGGCGCGGGCGCCTATGCCCCCACCCGCACCCGCCGGCAAGAAGAACACCTGGTTCCTGCCGGCGTTCGCTGGATCCGTGCCACCGCCAAGACATTCGATCCTGCCAACAACTCGGTTGGTCTCGCCGACGGAGAGACCCTCACCTACGATTGTCTCGTCGTGTGCACGGGCGTGAAACTCGACTGGGACAAGATCGAAGGGCTGACGGCCACGCTCGGCCGAAACGGGGTTTGCAGCAACTACTCGCCCACCTACATGACCTACACATGGGACTGCCTCCAGGCGCTCAAGCCCGGAAGCCGGGCCGTGTTTACTCAGCCGCCGCTTCCTTTCAAATGCCCGGGGGCTCCGCAAAAGATCGCGTACTTGACCGCTGACCATTTACGGCGCCGGGGAATCCTGAAGGATTGCGACCTCGACTTCTTCGTCCATGCCCCGGTGATATTCGGTGTGCCGTACTTTGCCCGCGAACTCGTCAAGATCGCCGAGCGCTACGGGATCAAAGTGCACTACCAGCACAATCTCGTGGCGGTCGACGGTCCGGGAAAGACTGCGACGTTCATGTTGGTGAGCGAGGAGCGCCAAGGTCAACGCATAACCGTTCCATTCGACATGCTGCATGTCTCTCCACCGCAAAGCGCGCCTGAAGAGATCAAGACGAGTCCTCTCGCCAACGCTGCTGGCTGGGTCGAGGTGAATCAGAACACCATGCAGCACCTGCGGTATGCGAACGTGTTTTCTCTGGGAGATGTCTGCTCGACACCAAACTCCAAGACAGCCGCCGCCGTTCGCAAACAGGCCCCGGTCGTGGTCCACAATATTTTGTGCATGATGGCGGGCCAAGCGATCGAGCCGGGCTATGACGGCTATGCCTCATGCCCGCTCACGACGGCCTTCGGCAAGACTATTCTGGCGGAGTTCATCTATGGCGGGAAGGTCACGCCGTCGCTGCCGCTTGATCCATCCAAGGAGCGCCGGATCGGTTGGTGGATCAAGGTGACCGGGCTGCCCCTCATGTATTGGTACTACATGCTCAAGGGATACGAATGGTTCCCGCGGCACAATACGGCCTTCACTGGCGACATGGCCGAAAAATGATTTTGTAGTTGGTCTGAACGGAGGATGCCCTTAGAGCGTCCTCCGGAGCCCGAAACGCCGCCCCCGGAAACGACATAGCCCGCGATAGTGTCGCTCGGCCTCTTGGCTTCCGCCCGGCGCGTGGCATCACACGTGTTTCAGTAGTGATGGGCCGAAACGCTCTTGATGCACTCGGACAGCAAATCACTGGGCGCTGAATGGCTGACGTCGCCTAGACTGAGGATACCGACCATCCGCTTGCTCTTATCGATCACCGGCAACCTGCGGACCTTCAGCTCCTCCATATGCCGCACCGCCTTGGCGAGGTCATCGTCCTCTCGGCAGCAATGGATGCCTGGAGTCATCACATCACGCGCCGTCGCGCGGCGGGCATCGAAGCTGTCCTCCGTCAACCCTTTGCAGACAAGGTCGCGGTCGGTCACCATACCGATAAGCAGGTCGTCCTCTCCGATCGGAATGGCGCCTATATCATGCTGACACATCAATTCCGCGAGGTCGGTGACAGGGGTGTCAGGACCGACCCAGTCGACGCCCTTGTGCATCGCTTCTTTGACTTTCATGACGGAACCTCCGTTGCTGGAGTTGGGTGCGCTGTATGAACGCAGCGGTTGCTCTGATTGGATCATTCGTCGAAAGAGGCTGAAGGTCTCAAAACTTCAATGTCTTGCTTATCGCAAGGATGAAATCTCTGCATTGACTGAGGTCAAAATTAGGTGCGGCAAAACGGAATGCGATGGTCATAGTCCCAACGACCTTCACATTGCTGCGCAGCAACGCACTTGAGCGACGCGACTGGACTAATGTCCGGAATGGGTCATTAGCGGAAGTCAGGCTCGGCCGTGGACATGTCTGCTTTGTGCCACAAGCGGACATTCGGCCGTATGATTGACGGGTGGGAAGGGATAATCGGCCCAAGGCGCTCCGGCCTAGCGCCTGTCAGCGGAAAAGCTCCCCGTGAAGGTCTCTGTCACAAAAAGCAGGAGCCCCCCGAACGCTTGGCGGCGTTTGAGGCTCCAAGGAGGCGTCGTTTGAAACGGGGCATCTTCCGTCGAATCGTCGATCGTCCAGACCGCCCTCAAACGAGGAGGCCAAGTGTTAGATTCGATCCATCGGGTCTCCGACCGGCGACTTCGAGTAGGCACCGTCAGTCCTGCTCGGCGCCAAACTCTACCAAAGCGAGTTAAAAACCTTGCCGTATCCAACCTTGGTCGTTTTGCATTTTCCCACCCACGCTGTCCATGCTGGGAAGTCCTTCCAACTGGCTTTGGCCTGCTCGAAGTGATCAACAACGCCCGTGTCGGTGCTGTAGACTTCCGTCAAGACAAAGACCGTATTCCCAGTGGGCTTAGAAGCCAGATCAAATGGGTCCGAGAGCTCCGGCGTCTTGGACACGTCATAGCTCAGAAGCGCCTTTGGCCCCTCGCGGTGGTGGGTTGCCTTCATCCAATCAATGTGACTGCGATAGATCCGGTCTCCCTCCGCAGCTAGATCGGCGGGACAAATAGAAGTAACCGTGAACCGTACTTCGTTCATTTTTGCCATGTGAGTTCCCCTGTAAAAAAAACTATGAAGTTTCACGTCGCGTTAGATTTTGCAGGTGATTCCTCGCAGGCTGGGAAGCTGCGGGGATCACAGCCTAATCGAGACGTCTTTTTCGCGTTCATGGTTATCTCCCGGAACCCGCGAACAGCGGCCAGGCGATCCGCATGTTGATCAGCATCTGAATGATAAAGAGAACGCCGCTAGTCGTAATGATCACCTCATCAGCTTACTGAGGCAGTCAGCAATGCGACCGACTAACAAGCCATGCCTGGCTTCTCATTCTTGGCTCCGAGAGTTGTG
>DAOUZE010000099.1 GCA_030665765.1 Filomicrobium sp. | reverse complement strand
AGCGTCCATTTCGGGCTAACGTGCAAGGGGGAAGCACGCCGTGCTCTACCATTGGTATGAATTCAGCCATGCGGCCGTTCGGCCAGCTCGTGCTGCTGCAGGCAACTACGGGGCCTTTTTCAAAAATCCGTTAAATCCGTTGACGCACACGTCGCTTGGCCGACATGCTGCAGCAGCATGCGAAGTCTTCGAGCGCACCACTCGCCGTTACGACAAACCGGAATTCGGGATCGAAACGACGCTGGTCGACGGTGCGCCGGTGGCAGTTCGCGAACAAGTGGTTTGGCACCGGCCGTTTTGCCGACTGTTGCACCTAGCGCGGGATATTCCGGCTGAGCGTGCCGAACTAGATCCAAAAATCCTGATCGTGGCGCCGATGTCGGGTCACTACGCGACGCTGTTGCGCGGCACCGTCGAACGGTTCCTGCCAGACCATGAAGTTTACATCACCGATTGGCAGGATGCCCGAACGATCCCGCTTGGGGCAGGCCGTTTCGATCTTGATTCCTATATCGATTACATCATCCAGATGCTGCAACACTTCGGAGGCGATGTTCACGTCTTTGCAGTTTGCCAACCGGCAGTTCCGGTTATGGCGGCCATCTCGTTAATGGAAGCCGAGGGCGATCCGAACGTTCCCTCTTCAATGATCTACGCCGGCGGTCCGGTCGATACGCGGGTTAGCCCGACGGTCGTCAATGAACTTGCGGAAGACAAAGGCTCCGACTGGTTCGCGAGCAACGTCATTGAAGTGGTTCCCTGGACCAATCTTGGCTACGGGCGGAAAGTTTATCCGGGTTTCTTGCAGCTGACCGGGTTCATGACGATGAACCTTGATCGCCATCTCTCCGCGCACAAAGACCTATTTATGCATCTCGTCGACGGCGACTGTGACTCGGCTGAGAAACACCGCGTATTCTACGATGAATACATGGCGGTGATGGACCTGACGGCGGAGTTCTTCCTGCAGACCATCGACACCGTATTCGTCAGCCACGCGCTACCCAAGGGTCAGATGATGCACAGTGGAAAGCGCGTCGACCCCAAGGCGATCCGTAGGGTTCCGCTGATGACCATCGAAGGTGAAAAGGACGATATCACTGGAATTGGTCAATGCGCTGCAGCGCACGATTTGACGCCGGCTTTGTCCGACTCCTTGAAGTTACACTACGAGGTCCAGGGTGTCGGACACTACGGCATCTTCAATGGCTCGCGCTTTCGCAACGATATCGCTCCTCGGATAACACAGTTCATTAGCTCTCACGACCCCAGGGCCGGACGCATCGTGCAGATGCCTGCGATCGCTGAAACGACGGCGAAGCAGGCGGCGCATGGCAGCGCTTGCGAAATTTCTTCGGTCGCATTCACGTTCGAACCCGCGAACGACCCTCAACCCGATCCGATGGCCAGCAAACTTCTCAAAGGGGGATTGCCGGTCGGCTCTCGCGCGGGCGAATTTGAAGACGATGACCAGGGTTTTGGTTTTCTGACACCATTCCGGTTCTGGGCGCTGGCTTCGCGGATGGTGATGGAAGGGTTCTTCGGCCCAAGCCGTAATTCAGGGCTCTGATACAACATTCTCGGTTAACGAGATTCGGCATGTGTCAAGCGCCAATCGCAAGTTATGCCTGGCGCTTGCGCCACATGTGTTGCTGTATCGCACCTCATGCGAAGAAGGCGATTACCTCCGTAACTAACTTTATTTATTTACTTTTTAGCTTATCACTGGATGGTGAGCGGTGTTCAGGTGCGCTGCTGCGGCGAGTAGGCAACAATCCAGATGCTTGGAAATCTTGTTGATTGATCTTACTAGCGCAGCGGGCAGCGAAGCTCTAGACTTTGGCTGATCGCGCGGTTCGGATGATGCATCGTTAACACGAGAAATGACGCCGTTCGGGCGCTCAAATCTCTGCTAGTCCGCCTCAGAACCGGGCCTCCATACAATGAGCGTACTTCATGCAAGGGTCCCCGAATGTCGCGGGTCGCAGATGACCAGAAACCTGTTTCGCTTGATGACCCTAGATTGGATGATCTGGGAGCACCTGTCGAAGTGCGCCGACACCCGAAAGCGCGTCGTCTGACGTTGCGGGTTAGCCGCACGCGACGCGCCGTCATCGTAACGCTGCCTAGCCAATGTGATCTCGGCGAAGCCGGATCATTCGTTCACCGCCACATCGACTGGGTTCGCGAGCGGCTGGGCAATTTGCCCGATCCAGTGCCTTTCGCGAATCGGCAGGTGATGCCGCTGAGAGGTGTTCCGCACCGGATCGTTTTCATTAAGCCACAGCGCGGCAAGGGTGTTGTCCACCTTCACAAGCCTGCGCGCGGCTATGCGGAAATTCGCGTGGCCGTAGTTGGCGACAACGGCCCGCAACGGCTACGCAATTGGTTATTCAAACAGGCCCGCAGGGACCTCGATGCGCGGGTTCTTGAGCATGCCAAACAGCTCGGTGTCAGACCCAAAAAACTCGTGATCCGGGATCAAACGAGCCGCTGGGGATCGTGTTCGTCGACAGGGGCCTTGTCATTTTCATGGCGGCTTGTGATGGCGCCGGCGTTCGTGCTCGATTACGTCGCCGCGCACGAAGCCGCGCATTTGCGGGAAATGAACCATGGACCGCGTTTTTGGGCGCTGGTCGACCGCATGGTTCCGGAAATGGATGAAGCCAAGAACTGGCTGCAAGTGTATGGAATGGACCTGCATCGTTACGGCGTTAGCGAGTAGCGCCGTTGCAGTAACGCAAACAGCCGCTGCGCCGGACAGACATCTTTATTCCCGCGTCGCCGGCTGGTGTGATTTAGGCCCCAGCGGCTCTTCGCTATTCCTCGGCCCTGCGAAGCAACCCGACCGCGCTTAACGTGGCAGTCGGATCGTGTGGCCGGGCCGAGACGGTGTTACTGCTGCAGATGATCGTACGAAAAAAGATGATCGGACTGCGTCAGCGGCGCATGACAACCGCGGCAGGAGTTAAGGTCCTTATTGAGCCGTTTGCCGTCGGGACTGAAGACGGCGAAGTCCCAATCGCCATTACGAAACTCTTCTGAGAACTTGCTACCCCAACCTTGGCGTTTTTCCATCACGGCAATGGCCGCGAGCTTGCCTCGAACGCGCCGGCCCAGGGAACTCTCCACGGATTCCCCCTTGTCACTCAGCTTTGCTTTGTAGATTTCCCCGACGAGGATTGAACCGTTCGGTAGGGCGCCGTCTTTGTTAGGGCCAGCAGCGGCGGTTTCATTGGCAAAGAGCCGGATGATCTGGTTCGTATTATCGCCGGTCCGATCGAGGCTCAGGTAGTTCTTGTACGACTTATAGTCCTGCGGGAATGCAATGCGAGGCTCGTCTGCAACCACGAGTGTCGAAAAGCCGGCGAATAGACAGAATGCGATCAGATTTCTTTTCATCGTTTCCTCCTTCACTTACTTCGTTATAGTTGATCACTACGGAACTTGATCCACCAAATGTAATCCCATCGCCTGCCCCAGGCTCGAAGCAATACGCTCTGCTTTATCGATGACAATAGGTGCAGCTTCCGCTGAGAAGACCTCCCTGGCGACAGTTCGGAAATGACCAAGCCAATCGACGAAGTCTTCCGTCTTGACCTCAGTGAGCTTTTTGTGGGCTGGGACTGGCCGGCCTTTGTAGGCGCCCGTCTTCAAGAGTACTGCTGACCAAAAGGTCTTCATCTTCTCCAGATGTGCGGTGCGCTCTTCCCCGAGATGGTACTTGAAAATCGGTCCCAGCGCCGGATCGGACCAGACACGATCGTAGAACCGATCAACGAGAGCCGAAATCTGGTCCTGGTCGATCGAAGGATGTGCTGCTTCACGCCCGGGCAGCGGTGCTACCGCCATAAACTGGGGTTCTTGAACAGTGGGCATACACCACCCTTTATTTCATTCATTTTCCATGCATCTTTTGCTAGCATGTGTCGACGCCCCATATCAACATCTAAGATGAATGTTATAGGAGTGCCTGCTTTTGCGCCTTAATCGCGCCAGTGACTTTGCCATGCGGATCCTCATCCTGCTCTGCAAAAAAGGAGAGGTCATTTCCGTCGACCTGATCGCGGAGAGACTCGCACTCCCAAAGAGCCACGTTATGAAGATCGTCGCACGGCTCGCGTCTGCAAACTTCATTTCAACGCAACGTGGACCTGGCGGCGGTGTAAAACTCCATCAGCCCGCAACGGAGATCAGGATTGGCGACGTCGTTCGCGCAATCGAACGAGAGTTTGCCGTGGTCGACTGTCTCGGCTCCTCTGGCCCTCGTTGCGTCTTTGAACCGCGGTGCGCACTGATGCCGGTCATGACGGAGGCAACCGACGCATTCCTCCGTGTTCTTGACGGCTACTACCTAAGCGACGTGGCCCTTGCAACACAGCAGCCGCGGCGTGTTGCCGTCTAAATGCTGCGCCTTTGGACGATGGTTTATGCGTCAGGCGCTGCCGATTATGATACCGGCAGCAAACACCAATGCCCCGCCAAGAACGACCTGAAAGGCGGCACGGAAGAACGGCGTATCCATGTATCTGTTCTGGATCCAGGCGATAACCCAAAGCTCCACAAAGACAATAAAGATGGCGATTGTGGTGGCAGTCCAGAAATCCGGAATCAGGTACGGCAACGCGTGACCAAGACCGCCGATCGTCGTCATCACGCCGGATGCAATCCCGCGTTTGACCGGGGAGCCGCGTCCGGAGATCGTTCCGTCATCGGAAGCGGCCTCGGTGAAGCCCATGGAAATGCCGGCACCAACGGATGCGGCCAGCCCTACAAGAAAAGTTGTCCAGGTGTCGTGGGTGGCGAAGGCGGTCGCAAAGATGGGCGCGAGCGTTGACACCGAACCGTCCATGAGACCGGCCAGCCCTGGCTGCACCCAGGTCAACACGAACTGGCGGTGGGCAGCGTGATCTTCACTTTCGCGCACCTCTGTGGGTAGGTGCTTTTTCTCGAGCTGTTCCGCGGTCCGTTGGTGCCCCGCTTCGGCGGCGGCAAGATCGCCGAGGAGTTGACGCGTATTAGCGTCAGTGGTCGATTGGGCCGCCTTCAAATAAAAATTGTGGGCCTCGCGTTCCATACCCGCGGCCTCGTCGCGAATGCGATCGAGGCCTAGGTTCCGCATCAGCCAAACCGGCCGCCGGGCGTAAAATCCTGCCACGTGTTCGCGCCGGATTAGGGGAATGGTGTCGCCGAAGCGTGCCTTGTGCAGCTCGATCAGCCGTTGGCGGTGCCTGTCCTCTTCGGCCGCCATACCCTCGAAGATCTTGGCGCTATCTGGGAACTCTGCGCGCAGGCGGTCCGCGTAAGACAGATAGATGCGGGCGTCGTCTTCCTCGGCGGAGATAGCCAGCGCCAGCACCTCCTGTTCGGACAGCTCCGAAAACTGGCGACGGCCCAGGTTCAAACCTGGAATCATTCAGACCCCTCCACTTTAGAACGACTCTAATCTGATTAGCTTAAAGCTCCCGGCCCAGCAAGACAGACAATGCCGTTATGCTGCAGCGCAATCATGCGCCACCCGGGGAGGCTCTCTTCCAATACGACTAATACTTAGCCATTTTACCTCTACACTTGCGTACACAGAATAACTCCATGCATATCATATAAAATCAAAGTTGTTTCTCGCCTTAATTATGTAAATACTTTAATTTTTATCCATTTCCGAATCGGCTTTATTCAATCCTGTTGGGGGGGATCACGTTTTTCCCATAAATGCGGCAAGTCTGCCGCTCTTGCGACTGCCAGCATGGCATGGCGCTTGGGGGATTTGGTTGGTGCGAGTGGTGGGATGACTTGTTTGAGCTTTCGCGCTTTGCGTCGTATCTACTCCCCGCTTCAGATACGCCACCAAGCTTGGATTCAGGGGCCGGTAAGGTTCCGGACTCTCCATATGTGCCCTCATCGGGAGCTTTTTCTTTTTACTGGGCACATGTGAACGACCCTGTGGCCCGAAATGTAACTTTTGGGACCAAGGCTGTTTGGTTTCTCATCCGCACCCGCATAGTCAACTCAGACCTAGCCAGGGCTGGAGGCCGGGTGCCGAACCATCTTCCAAGTCGCTAACAATCCCAGGCCGGCAAAAACACTCAGAAACGCAAAATAGCAACGATACCCCACGCCAACACCGAACCAATCGACGAAACTGCCGGCGAGCGTATGGACGAATAGATCGGGCGAATAGCCAATCACGGAAACAAATCCTACCGTCATGCCAGTCTGTGACAATGGAACTCCGGTCTCCTGCAACAGAGCATAAAAGACAGCGCGCAGGGAGAAACCGGCCAGCGCGGCAATGGCGACTTGCCCCCAAAGTAGCCACAACAGATCAGAATCCGCCGGCAGCACCGCGAACGACACGTAGATCACCAAAAGCAGTAAGAACGAAATCCGGACAACCCGGGATGCTTGTAGCCGGTCGGCGATCAGTCCCGCGCAGATGGCTGCCAGTGGACGCATCCAATCCCGGAACGTAGCAAGTTGTGCTCCGAACAGTTTGGTTTGCTCGAAACCGCGTTCCGCGTATGCGGGAAAGTCGTAGGTGCCAAGGTACAAGAGATACGCGCAGAATATTACAGCGGCGAGCAACCAGCTGCGGCCGTTCGTCAAGATGTCCCGCCAATGCGGCGGCTGAACTTCGACTGCCTGTTGGCTTTGGTCTTCGCCCGTGGGCTGTTCGTGGAGATCGTCCGGAACGAGAAGCCACACCAGGACGGCGGCGAATAGGGTGACCGCCGAATAATAGGTGATGACCTTGACGAGGCTCTCGGTCGCACTGCCGCCGTAGGCAAAAACAACCGTTGCCGTAGATGCCAGCAATGCCGCAACCAGGCCGCGGCCCGCCTCGAAGAAGCCGAACCCCATTCCTTGCTGATCGTTGCCGCCCCAATTGCGAACCGCTTTAATTAGAGCGGCCCAAAAAGTTAGGATCGACGTAACTCCCCAAAACGCATACAGAACAATCAAGCCCGTGTGCGAGGGGATGCTGGCCATATAGAGCCCCCCCAGGCCTGTCGAAAACAACGAGAAGGCCAGAAGCTTGCGCGCCGAAATGCGGTCGGCCAGCCAACCACCAGGGAAGTAAGCGGCGAGTGCCACGAGCCCGTACATCGAGTTGAGGAGGCCGATGTCCACGGCACCGAGGCCAAAGGTTTCCTCCATCGACGTCTGAAAAATCCTGCGGAGGTAGGGGAGCATGTAAATGCTCTCGGCGGCGAGCACCAAGCTCGCAAAGTACAGCCACCGTCGTGCCTTGGATTGCGCCATCTTCCCCCCATTCTAGCGGCCTCAGAAACCAAATCCCGTGAATTGTTTGACGAGCATTAAGCCAACTTCGTCAAGACGGGCTGATTGTTGTTGTCCGCCTGGCCGAAACTCATTGAAGGTTCGTGCTGGGATCACAGCCTGATTGGCCGCACCTCCTACGCGTAAACAACTCATATTTCAGGCACCGAACTGCCCGAAAAAAGAGCGCGGCTCGATTGAGCCGCACTTGGTTACCTTTTTTGTGTCGTCGCACCTGACCGGCGTTCTCATTTCTCACAAGGAATATTGATAACGCGATTGACGTAAGGGATGCGGATTTTGCAGCTGCCTTTGTTTCCGCTGCTGAAACCTCCGCCTTTACCCAGGAACTCGTTCAAGACAGCCTTGAGCTTGCCTTCCATTGGATCGCCAGCCGCTTTGACGGAGGATGGATCCGCCTCATCTTCATCGAGTTCGATAACATCGCTAACCTGCTCGTCGTTCACTGACGGTGCCGTGTTTGCTGTTCCAGTAACGCGGGTTGATCGGTCAAAGTTCTGGTCCAATTTTTTGGACAGCGGTACGATCGGGTCGTTGGACTGTTCTATCCGCGCGTTCAGTGTCTTGGAGGTAGCGGCTGATTTCTTCGACGCGGCCAAACGCTGGGCGGCTCCGTATTTGCCGCAGAGCTTAAGGTCGCTGGGGGCTTTCTTCCAGGTGAAGGTCTTGCTGAAGAAGCTCGATGACGCATTGCCGACAACACGCAGGCGGGTATCGCTGAGACGCTTGATCCGGACAGTGTAGCGGCTGCCTCGAGTGGGGCTGTAGATCCAGCCGCCGCCGCCGTTGGTGACGTTGCCAAGAATCTGCAAACCACAGCGGTCGGCGTACTTTGCTTGCTTGATAAAGACTACAAAGCCGCAGAGCCCTTTGCCCTTGGTGCAATTCTTGATCTGGACAGCGCCACGGCCGGTGTGATCAAGCCAGATGCCCTTCGGGTCGGCGGCTTGGGCGGAGACCGACCACAGGAGGGCCAGTCCAAGCACGGCTCCCTGCGCAGCGTAGTGTTTAATCGACATGGAGAAAATTCCCTTCTTACAATGCTCAATTGTCGCGATTAACTGAGCACCACCATGCCGGAAGGGAGACGCATCTGACTGTTTCGCCGGGAACACCGGCAGCGAACGCCACGGAAAAAATCCTGAATTTCCGTAATCGGCGTCTGTAAAATGGCTCTCGAAACCATCGGCACACGCAATCTACAATGCGAAAAGGGAACGTCGGGGGCGCGAAGCCGTGCAGCCGGTCAGGACCGGCTGCCTTCTGTTGTCACAAGCTACATCGGTCCGTTGCCGGCTAGGTGGCTTTCTTCACCAGACCGATGACGAAGAGCAGGAGAATGGCGCCGATCGTGGCGCTGATGATCTGGCCGACAATGCCGCCGAACGGCAGGAAGCCAGGAAGGAGAAAACCCGCGACCAGCGCGCCGGCGATGCCAACGAGAATATTGCCGAATAAACCAAAGCCAGACCCGGAGAGGATCTGGCCTGCAAGCCAACCGGCGACGGCGCCGATAGCCAGCATGATGATAATAGCAACAGGATCCATGTTTAATTCTCCACATTAGAAGGGTTTGCGGCATTTTGATGCCGCGACGTCCTGCGAGCACAGCGTAAGTCAGAGACTATTTAGCAGGCAGCGATAGTCATATCGCACGTCGAAGCTATGGATGTTGGGGGCTTGGCCCGGAACAACACCTGTTATCAACGATTGTAAGCTTGCGTCCGTGAAAGCTTCGAAAGATTTAAGACGGGCGCAAATACGAAACCGAGCAGGTGCCGGTCGTTGAGCCCCGTGTCCGACTTGTATCAAAGCGAGATCCTGAGGAAGCAAGGCGACAGACCGCTTCGGGGATCCGTGCATTCAATTTTCACGGCGCACTAAATTTCGGCCTTTGCGATATCCTGGAGGATCACGTTGCGCCGGAGGTTCTGGCCAGCGTACCGCGGGAGAGCCGATAGCCCGGGGCAGACGACGATCACAATCCCGCGCTTACAGCGGCCAGATCCGAATCGGGCTGAGGGTTGCAGGTTGCCGGCGGATGGGTCTTCACGTGCCCATCCGTCCGTCGACCAAACTCGCGATGATCGGTAAACCATCAGTTACTCGTATACTCATCTGCTCGATCGTTCGGCATAGACTTCAACTTTTGTGTTGTGTTGTTTCGTGTCGCGACCTTGTGAATGGCTTTGTATTGCAGGCGGAAATCAATTCACCCATCACCTTGCCACAGAGTTTGATTATTGGGTTCACACAGGGAACGCATTATTTGCGCACTGCGCGAACTAAATTTGGAATGGAGCACGTCATGCTCGTCGATCGATACCAGGGCCAACATTCGACAACGTCTGAGACCGCTGTCTCAGAGTTCGAGAAGGCCGTGTTCGCCGTCGCAGCGCACCGGCCGGCAGCCACCCCGCTCACGGCCGCGCTGAAGGCTGACGAGAATCTTATCGCAGGTCTGGCGCTGAGGGGACTCGGTGTTGTCTTGTTGGGCAAGGCCGAAGACATCACGGCTGGCCGTGTCGCACTCCAGAAGGCGCGCGACGCGCTCGCAAGAGCCGGTGGAGGCACGGGTTTCGAACGCGCTCTCGTCGAAGCTCTAGAGCTTGTGACGCAAGGATCTTTTAAGACCGCGGCCGCGCGCCTGGAAGCACGCCTTGTCGACAACCCGAAGGAGTTTCTTTCCCTGAAAGTGGCCAACTCGTTGCGCTTTATGACGGGTGAGCCCAAACACATGCGAGAAATCACAGCCAGCACGCTGGGGCATTGGGATCGGGCTGATGCGGGTTACGGGTTTGTCCTCGGTCTTCATGCCTTCGGCCTCGAAGAGACCGGATCATTCGCCGAGGCGGAAATTATCGGCAAGAAAGCCGTAGCTATCGAGAATGCAGACGCGTGGGGTATTCATGCAGTGAGCCACGTCATGGAAATGCGGGGCAGGCCAGGCGACGGCGCCGACTGGCTGGAGTCGTCGCGGCAGATCTGGCCCCAGTGCAACAACTTCGGATTCCACCTGGCTTGGCATCTAGCTTTGTTCCGGTTGGAAGCCGCTGAATATGACGCGGTGCTCGAACTGTATGATCAAGAGATTCGTCCAATCGAGACGGATGACTTCCGCGACATGGCGAACGCCGTCTCGATGTTGTGGCGGCTCGAACAAGATGGCGTCAATGTTGGTGACCGGTGGCAGGGTGTTTACGAAATTGCCTACAAACGCCGTACCGACACCACCTATGTGTTTGCCTCGCTGCATTACCTGCTGGCCCTCCTCGGAGCGGGCGACAAACAGGCGGCTTGGGAACTTGTTGAAAATTTGCAGATGCGGGCCAAATCGCCAGCTAACGACGATCAGGCGCAAGTGGCTGCCGAAGTGGGCGTCGCATTCGCCGAGTTGATCGTGCGGCTGCATGCGAACGGCGGCCCCGTCAATGATATCTGCGACGTCGCACTGCGATTGCCCGCGATCGGCGGCAGCCGCGCGCAGCGGGACGTTTTCGTTCGGACGCTGATGATGCTTGCAGCCCAATCTGGCGAAGCTGCATCGTTCGACGCCGTTAACCGGCTGCGGAGCGCGCTGAAAGCCGAGGACCGGTTCGTGAAGGCGAGCGAAGAGTGCCTGCTGATGCGCCGTGCATCACCGACTCAA
>DAOUZE010000507.1 GCA_030665765.1 Filomicrobium sp. | reverse complement strand
GCACCGGCGTCGGAGAACTGGTGCTGGTTCTGCACGAGATTGGCGATCGCCGCATTGGCGCGGGTGATCGCGGTCGGCTTTATATCCAGTTCCGCCGCAGCGGTCAGCGCCAGGGAATCAGCGCCTTTCTGCAGCTGTGTTTGAAGGTTGAAGAATTTGGAGGCATCAACCGCCAAAAGCGCACCGCCCATGAGAAGAGGCAGCATGATGGACACATAAATGAGAACGGTTCCCCGTCGCTCCGCGGCAAAACGGGAGACCAACCGGAGAATTGCACCGCCGAGTTCGTAAACCTTCTTCATCTAGCCCACTCCAAACCAGTTTGACCAGCACCCGACAGAGCGCCGATTGAGGGTTCCTCAGTTGCTGTCAACGACAACGGACTGCGTTGCCAGTGATTCCGGCTCTTCCACGTTGTCGGACTGATACCGCTGACCTGCGATGAGAAGGCGTTCGCCATCCACGTCGATGCGCGAGTCCTCAGCATAGCGCGGCCACGGATCTATGGTTTGCACGGCAATGTTGTGGGCGATGGCGTTACCCTGCTGGAAGGTGATGCTGTCGCGCCGCGCCTTGTAGTACGAGAACGGATCGTCATCATCGGGATAAAGCCCCGCACAGCCTGAGAGGACGCCGAAACCAAGGGTCAATAAGACAGCGCCGAGCAACCGTTGGCCCGTCCGCCTATTTGTAACTCGCGTCATAATCAACCTCCGCGTCCCAGCCGTCGTAAGGATCGATGATGTGCCCGTAGGGACTGTCCCAGTGTTTTCCGACCTCCAGCTTTCCGCGCAGGAAAAAGTCGCGGTCATTGCTCGCCAGCTTCTGATCGAGGGGGGTAATCAAACGTTGCCCTGGCGTGGCCGGACGGACGAGCCTGGGCGTCACGATGATCACCAGATCCGACTCCTCCTTCTCATAGGAGGAACTCCTAAAGAGGGGTCCGAGCACCGGCACGTCTCCAAGCCACGGCAACTGATTCACCGCTTTCCTATGTCGGGTCTGGATAAGACCGGCAATTGCGAAGCTCTGGCCGTCGCGCAGCTCCACGGTGGTGCTGGCGCGGCGCACGATAAGGCTCGGTATCGTGGTGCCAAGGATCGTCAGACCACTATCCATGTCGAGATCGCTGACCTCGGGTTTAATCTCCAGGTTGATCTGGCCGTTGTCGAGTACGGTTGGCGTGAACGCCAGTCCAACACCGAACTTTTTGAACTCGATCGTGGTCTGGAAATTATCCGCCTGAATGGGGAAGGGAAATTCGCCGCCCGCGAGGAAGTTTGCAGTATTGCCGGACAGGGTCACCAAATTTGGCTCTGCGAGGCGCCGGGCGAGGCCCTTCTTCTCCAGCGCATCAATAATGGAGTCGACTGTGTTGTTGCCGTTGTCCAGGAGCCTAGTGATGAAGTTCCCAAACGGCATAGCGCCCGAAGGGAACGCTGCGGCCCCCGCAATTGCGACACCCGTCATACCTTTGAAACGCCCTGTTTTCGCATCCCAGGCAAGACCCAGGTCTCGGGCGGCCGTGCGCAGCGCTTCAACGAAGCGAACCTCGAGCATCACCTGCTGGGCAGCCCGCACCGTCATCACGTTCGAGAAGCAGCGAGGGCTCCCATTCTGGCCATTGTTCTGGCCATTGTTCTGGCCATTGTTCCCCCCAGCCTGCTGTTGTCCGCCAGCCAGCTGACCCTGCTGGGAAGGCTGGTCGGCGCGAACACGCCTTGCCTGCCCCCCCGACCGTCCGCTGGAGGATCCGCTTCTACAGTTCGCGGTGAACTGTTCGGTAATCTCCACGGCCCGTGCGACCGAAAGCGCGCTACCGACCGAGCCGCCTAGCAGGATGCGGCCGTTGGCGGTCCGGATCTTAAAATCGCCGCTAGGCACGCTCCGCTCCAGTTCCTGGCGCAGCCCCTCAATATCGTAGGTCACTTCGATTTCCACGACGCCCAGCAGTTTCTTGTCGACGTCTAACAGCGTCAGTCGCGTCATGCCGATTTCTTTGCCGATCAGATAGAG
>DAOUZE010000409.1 GCA_030665765.1 Filomicrobium sp. | reverse complement strand
GACATCGGGATCAAGCCCGCAGTTTCTCAGCACGTTGGGATGCACCATCCCGCAACCGCCGATTTCGAGCCATGAACCGGGCTTGCCAATTGCGTCGGCGTCGATGTCGATCTCCGCGGACGGCTCCGTGAATGGGAAGTAAGAGGCACGGAAACGCATTTTAACTTCGTCGACCTCAAAGAACGCCTTGCACATCTCTTCGAGAACCCATTTCAGGTGCCCCATATGCGTCTCTTTATCGATCACCAGTGCTTCGATCTGGTGGAACATCGGCGTGTGCGTCTGGTCGGAATCGCAACGATAGACCCGCCCCGGCGCAATAATGCGGATCGGCGGCTTGGTATTGAGCATCGTTCGGATCTGCACCGGCGACGTGTGCGTGCGCAAAACCAGCCGCGAGCCGTCCTCGTCGGGCTTGAAATAGAACGTGTCGTGGTCTTGGCGCGAGGGATGCTCCTCGGGGATATTGAGCTTGGTGAAGTTGTAGTCGTCGGTTTCGATATCCGGACCTTCGGCAACCGAGAAACCGAGGTCGGCGAAGATCTCGGCCAGTTCGTCCATCACTTGCGAAACTGGATGCACACGCCCCTCGGACAGTGGACCAAGCCGTACAGGCAGCGTGATGTCTGCCGTTTCCGTAGCTAGCCTCTCCTCAAGTGCGGCTTCCTCGAGGGTCGCTTTGCGCGCCTCCAAGGCTTCCGAAACGCGGGTCTTTACGACGTTAACCGATTGCCCGAAGGCCTTGCGTTCCTCCGGCGCCAGTTTGCCGAGGCGCTGCATTTGCTGCGAGACGGTGCCTTTTTTTCCCAGCGCTGCGATGCGCACTTCTTCCAGGGTCATCAGATCCGCCGCAGCGTCAATCGCCTTCAGGAGGTCGGATTCAAGAAGTCCGAGGTCGCTCGTATCGATCATGATCTCTGTGGCGCGTAAAGCGAGTTGAGGCGGAAAGCGGGCCGGCACCAGGTGCCGTCCGCAAAGGATCTAGTCCGCGGCTGCGCTCGGCGGTCGGCGCCTCGCCAATCCGCCCGAACGGCTGCCTTAAGCAGCGGCCGTCTGCGCCTTGGCAACGGCGTCTTGCGCTTGGCTGACGAGCGCCTTGAAGGCGTCCGCATCATGCACGGCGATGTCCGCCAGCACCTTGCGGTCGACTTCGATCCCGGCCTTGCTGAGGCCATCGATAAAGCGCCCGTAGGTCATTTCGTTTTCGCTGGCCTCGCGCACGGCAGCGTTAATACGCTGGATCCAAAGCGCCCGGAACGTGCGCTTGCGGCGCTTACGGTCGCGATACTGATACTGCAGCGCCCGCTCAACGGCCTGTTTGGCAATTCGAATGGTGTTCTTACGGCGTCCGCGATAACCCTTTGCGGCGTCGAGGACTTTTTTATGCTTGGCGTGGGCGGTCACGCCGCGTTTTACGCGTGCCATGGTTCTTGCTCACTTGCTTTGGCTTAATTGACGGAAGTGTTGCGAAACGCCGAAGGCCGGGTTAGCGGTTGTAGGGCATGTACTTCTTGACGATTTTCTCGTCAGACTCGCAAAGCACCGTTGTTCCTCGCGCATTGCGGATGAATTTCGCGTGCCGCTTAATCATGCCATGCCGCTTGCCGGCCTGCGCGACCTTTACCTTCCCCGTCGCCGTGAACTTGAACCGTTTCTTGGCGCTGGCTTTGGTTTTCTGCTTGGGCATTTTGCTATTCTCCTTATGCGGCTCGCGATGCACCTTGCCGCTGCCTTGGCAGCTGGCATGCCGCTGAGCAGACTGAAAGGCCTGCTCATCGAGCCATTGTTCTGAAGCACAAAAGTCGCCACGGCATGCCCCGCCGGGCGACTTGGAAGCGCGCTTTATACAGCGCTAAAAACGCCTTGGCAACTGGCAAGCACAGCCATTGGCCGTGCAATCGTCGGCCACCAGACAGATGCACGAAGAGGCCTGTTCTTGATTGTTTTCAGTATCGTGCCAGCTGTGCTAACGACCGGCAACAGTGGCGCAAATGCGGTCCACATGCATAGGTTGCATCCAGCGGAGAGGAAATAATGGATTTCATGGACTTTGTTCAACTTAACGTGGCCGTTCTGGCGGCGGCGTTCATCGGCACGTTCTTGATAGACTACTTTGCCAACGTACTGTCGTTTGAAAACCGCTTCATCAGTGCGCTGGTTACCGCGCTTCTACTGATGGTCGTAATTGCAGGCACGCTACTTCTAACTGGTGACGAGGTTTCCGCGCCACCGCTTCTGATGGCTGGTGCGCTAATGTTCGTTGTGGCGTTTGCGGGAAATGTTCTGAGCTTTGGCAGTCGCTTTATGAACGCCTTGGTCACGGCAATCATTTTCATGATCCCGTTCACCATGGGTCTTTACCTTATCCTTGGCCCTTCGGCGGGATAGGTCAGTTTCTGAGCAGACTGAAGCAGCCGCTTTCAGTTCACCCATGAGCTGCTTTGTCATGCTCAGTCCAACTAGGGAATGTCCACCCGGCAGGCCGACGACGACCGGCAGTCCACCACGCCACCCGCGCCCCCGATAAAACGGGATCCCGCTCAGCGTCGCGTGCAGCGAGGCCGTATTGAAGCCGGCTGCGCGTATTTCCGCCTCGACCCGAATCATCAACGCGCTGGCGATGCCCCGTCTGGCGGCATCGGGGTGGACGAATAGGCTCCGAACCACGGCCGAGGGCATGCCGGTGTCAGTGTCCTGCTGTTCAAACGATGCGTGGTATCCCGGTACATTTGGAGACCAACCTCCGGATCCGAGAATGTGCCCATTGGCCTCAGCGACGAAGTAGCGGTCGCCGTCCAACATCACCAGATCCATCGGGCCTTGAGTAATGAATGCTTCCAGCACTTCAGGCTCGTAGAAGCCACTAGCAAGCCGCCGCAGCGACAGCGCATGCATGGCAACGAGCGCGCTGGCGTCGTCGCGCCTCGCACTTCTGATCTTGATGGACACTGTCATTTTCGCCTCGCCAAAAGCTACGCATGAACGGCGGCCCGCAACGCAGGACACTTCGATGCTTTAGCTTTTGGCAAAGGTATTGGGGTGCGGCTGTTCCAAGGGTGACAGTTGCGTTCTAATCCCCCGGCGCCGCCAGGGCATTCGAGCCCTGCCCTAACACGGCCTGCCGTTGGATTGACACGACGTCCTTGGATTAGCGCGGCGCCAGCACCATCACCATCTGGCGACCTTCCAT
>DAOUZE010000313.1 GCA_030665765.1 Filomicrobium sp. | reverse complement strand
GGAAAAGCGGTATCCGTACCGGCATAACGCAGGTGCGCGAAGGAACGGACTTCAATCCGCTCGTAGTCCGCTCCTTCGTCGAGAAGCTCTTCGGTAACCTCTTCGCCAAGCCGCCAGGCAACCTGTTCCAGGCGCTGCATCGATGCGTTCTCAAGCGGCAACTCCAGCGACCGCTCACGGCTCGCCCTCAACTTGGCAAGGCCCATCCCATATGCCGACAACAGTCCTGACAGTGGATGGATCAATACCGTCTCGATCCCCAAACTATCGGCGATCAAACAGGCATGCTGCCCACCTGCCGCTCCAAAACAGTTGAGCGCGTATTCCGTCACATCATACCCGCGTTCGACCGAGATCTTCTTGACCGCGTTGGCCATGTTCTCAACCGCGATGCGGACAAACCCATCGGCGACTTCTTCACTGCTACGCCCGTCGTCGATCTCATTTGCGAGTTCGGCAAACGCCGTCCGCACGGAATCCGCATCGAGTGGCTGGTCCTGCCCCGGCCCAAAGATTTCAGGAAAAAGCTCCGGTGCCAGCTTGCCGAGCATGACGTTCGCGTCGGTCACGGTCAGCGGTCCGCCGCGTCGGTAGCATTTCGGCCCCGGATCGGCACCCGCGCTTTCCGGCCCGACGCGATAACGCTGGCCGTCATAACGCAACATCGACCCGCCACCAGCCGCCACCGTATGGATCTGCAGCATCGGCGCCCGGATCCGCACGCCAGCGACTTCCGTTTCAAAGGCCCGTTCGAAGTCGCCCGCAAAATGGGCAACGTCTGTTGATGTGCCTCCCATATCGAAGCCGATCACCTGACCGAAACCGGCGCGCTTGCCCGTCTCCGCCATCCCGACCACCCCTCCGGCGGGACCGGAAAGGATCGCATCGCGGCCTTGGAACAATTGCGCTGCCTTGAGGCCGCCTGACGACGCCATGAACATCAACCGTGGGACATCATCGACCTTCGGGGCCTTTTCCGCCGGTGTAAGCGAATTAGAAACCCGCTCCACATAGCCGCGCAAAACCGGTGACAGGTACGCATCGGCCACCGTCGTGTCGCCACGGCTAACGAACTTGATAAGCGGCGAGACTTCGTGGCTGACCGAGACCTGATCGAAGCCTATGTCACGGGCGATCTCCGCCGCGCGCTGTTCGTGTTCGGGAAACAGGTAAGCATGCATAAAAACGATCGCCACCGCCCGCAGGCCGTCGGCGGACGCCATCTCCAGAGCCCGCCTCAGTTGATCGGTCTCAAGCTCCTTTTCGACCGTGCCATCGGCCCGAACCCTTTCTTGCACACCGATCACGCGCTGATAGAGCATCTCTGGTTTTATGATCCGGCGCGCGAAAATGTCGGGGCGCGCCTGATAACCGATCTCCAGATGATCTTCGAGACCGGCCGTGGTGACGAGAACGGTCGGTTCCCCCTTGCGCTCCAACAAGGCGTTGGTGGCAACCGTGGTCCCCATCTTGACGTGCGCGATGCGTTCCGAAGGTAACGGCGCGTCCGAAGTGACCCCCAAAAACCGTCGGATGCCCTCCAGCGCCGCGTCTTCATAAGCTCCGGGATTTTCCGAAAGGACTTTGCACGCCTGCAGCCGTCCCTGCGGGTCGACCGCAACGATATCGGTGAACGTGCCACCGCGGTCGATCCAAAACTGCCATTTTCCGTGCTCTGCCGAAGCGTCTATCGCCATACCACAAGGTCACCTTTCAGCTCATCACGTTGAGCTAGAAGGTGCGGGCAATGGCGTCAATCGCAACCGTGATTCACACCGCGATCAAAAGCTTGGTTGAAGTCGGGAAACGAATGGCGGAACCGCCGCGATCCTACGTACTCTAATCAGTCGTCCGCACAACACCCAGGGAGGGTGGCACCGCCGAGACGGCATCAGCAGCCGCATCGGAGCGGCTCCCATTCGACCAGAACGCAACTGCCGCAGCAGCAGCCACAGCTACCAACAAACTCTTCATGTCCTCCTCCCGCCCCGGAGGCTCCACAAGGAAGCCTCCGGGACCGCTATTTCCACACAAAAAGGCCAGTATACTGGCGCGGTCCAGCCGTGCTTCTCGATGTTTTTCGTAAGACTTTCCAACACATGTAGCGTCGCCAGTGAGAGTTGTGGCGTCAACAAGGCAAGCCATAAATCCACTGAAAATGACGTGAACTATATTGCCGATCGCAACAGCCGCTAGGGCCAAATCCAGCCCACCTCCCCCCGTCTCCCCCTCCCTCACCGGCTGCCCTTGACATCGCCCTCCGTCGCTCCGATATCTCTTAATGTAAAAGTTATTTACATTCACATCCGGCCTGTTGGCCGGTCCTGCAACCAAAGTGCCTGCTCAGCCGAGATTGAGCTGGCCCTAGCCGAGGGATAACGATGTCCGACGTCGTCGCAAAGCTGGATGATTGGGGCCTGCCGGCCTGGATCGCATTGATGGTCGTGAGCTTCGTGATTTTCTGGCCGATCGGCCTCGCCGTCCTGGCTTACCTAATCTGGAGTGGACGAATGGGATGTGGAACCAAGCGCCGGTTTGGAGCATGGAGCAAAAAAATGCGCGAGCAATGCAGCCACGGCACGCAGTCGTTTGGCTCTAGCGGAAACGCCGCCTTTGACGAATACCGCCTGGAAACCCTGCGTCGCCTGGAGGAGGAGGAGCGCGAATTCCGCGACTTCCTGGAACGCCTGCGCCTTGCCAAGGACCGCGCCGAGTTCGATCAGTTCATGACCGATCGCAAGTCCCGCGCCGCCCCGCCAAAACCAGGCAATGGCGACCGCAACGGCAACGGTCCGGAAATGACCGGTGGCGCCGTTCCTCAAACGCCCTAACAGCAAGGCTTGCAAGACAGCGAAAAGGCCGGGAGTCCCCCGGCCTTTTTTACTGCCCGCCTCTGATCACTGCTTCTTCGTGACCGAAAACGCACCGCGCAGCTCACCGGCTTTAAAACCGGTTGCTTGGTCTTCGGGATAGAGCTTGCTGATCGCAGCCTTCACGTCAGGCGCAACGTTGCCGCCATGGCACTTGAGGCAGAGCTCTCCGGTTGGAATGGCCTTCATGAAACGCAACTCCGTGCCATCGTCCGTCCTGACGACTTCGGTGTAGGCAAGCTTTTTTGGATCCTTGCCAGCAGCGATATCTGCGACGAATTTTTCCAGCACCTTGCGCTCGAAATCATCCGGCGCGTTGTCTGGGTTGCGTAGCTTCAACGCCGTACGCCGTACGCTCAGCCCGCGCTCCTGCGATTGTGCATCAGCGATTGAAGGCGCCACCGTGTTGCAAACTTCGATAGCCTTCACCGGGCCACCAGCTTTCATCGCCGCTTGCAACTCTTTCTTGAGATTTTGAGCCAAGCCCTTGATGGCGCCAACCGCATCGCTCTTGAAAGATTGAAACTCGGCATCGGCTTTGTCTTGCGCGCTCACCGGCATACCCGCAGCGAACAACAAAATAGCAGCAGTGCAAACGGACAGCTTTGCAGGGACCATTGCGTATAACTCCAGTCAGGTTTGGAATGCCAGCACCATCGCGGGTTTCAGACCATGGAACCCTGACATCGATCAATCCATGCCCTCAAGTCTTCTTGAAAGTCTCCCCGTAACGATCTCGAAGCTCGTTCTTCTGCACTTTACCCATTTTATTGCGCGGCAGGTCGTCGACGAAAAACACCTCTTTCGGCACTTTGTACTTGGCGAGGTTCTGCGTCAGCTGACGCTGGATATCACCGGCACTTGGGTCATCGCCGGTCCCGCTTCGCACCACCACCGCGGTAACGCCTTCACCAAAATCGGGATGCGGCACGCCGATCACCGCGCATTCTGCAATGCCGGCGATCTGGTCGATGGCGCCCTCGCCCTCGGCGGGATAGACATTGAAGCCACCCGAGATGATCAGGTCCTTCTCCCGGCCGACGATTTTGACATAGCCCTGCTCATCCATCAGTCCGAGATCGCCGGTGATAAAGAATCCATCCTCCCGGAATTCAGAGGCGGTCTTTTCCGGCATCCGCCAGTAACCCTTGAACACGTTCGGGCCGCTCACCTCGATGACGCCAACTTCACCGTCTGGCTTCAACGCCCCCGTTTCCGGATCCGTGATGCGCACGCTCACACCCGGCAGAGGAAAACCAACCGTGCCAGCCCGGCGAGCGCCGTCATACGGATTGGAGGTGATCATGTTAGTCTCGGTCATACCGTAGCGCTCGAGAATGGCGTAACCGGTGCGCTCCTCGAATTCCCAGTGCGTTGTCGCCGACAGCGGCGCCGATCCGGAAATGAAAAGCC
>DAOUZE010000517.1 GCA_030665765.1 Filomicrobium sp. | reverse complement strand
GCCGACATCCAGCATCTCTGGCGAGATATCGCAGATAACCGCCGTCGCCTCCGGTCCCGTATGGCGCGCATACCTGAGCGCTACGTCACCGGTGCCACCGGCCACATCGAGCAGCCGGAACGGACGGCCCGAACCTTCGCGAGGCGGCCCCAGCCAGGCCAGGAAGTCGCTTTTCCACAGCCGGTGCAACCCGCCCGACATCAGGTCGTTCATCAGGTCATAGCGGTCGGCGACGTTGGAAAAGACGCGGTTGACGAGCCCTTGCCGCTCTTCCTCCGAGACGTCCTTGAACCCGAAGCTGGTCTGGCCCTGATTTGTCGCGCTGCCGCCAGCCGCATTGCTTGTCTCGCTCATAACCCTGTGTCCATGATTGCCTAAGCTGCCAGCACATATAGCCAATTGTAGGCGCTGCTGCTACGCCACCGTCAACGGCCCTTGAAGAGCCGCTTAAAGCATACTGCAACAACGGGAAAGCCCATGAAGCTCGAAACCGCACGCACCATTCTCCAAACCGCGCAGGACAAGGCCCGCGCTGAAAACATGAAGCCGCTGGCCATCGCCGTGCTCGACACCAGAGGCGCTGTGCGTGCCTTCATCGCTGAGGATGGCACCAGCCTGCACCGCGGAGATGTGGCGATTGGCAAGGCCTACGGGGCCATCTCGCTGGGCATACCCTCCCGCTCGATCGGCGAACGCGCCGAGAAACAGGCCTACTTTGTCGCCGCCATCAGCCACATTACCGGCGGTAAGATGGTGCCGGTAGCCGGTGGCGTGCTGATCCGCGACGCTTCCGGTGAACTCGTCGGCGCCATCGGCATCTCCGGCGACACCAGTGGCAACGACGAAATCGCCGCCTGCGCCGGCATCGCCGCAGCGGGTCTGATCGCCGAGACAGGGGCTTGACCGCGTTGTGGCACAGCACCGCTTCTATCGTATGTTGTGACGCGTATCAGCCTAAGCTAATGCTGATAATCAGTTGAGCCTCTTTCGCGGCCCATCAAGACTGGCCGTGTCGAAAGCGCAGGAATCCAGCGCAATGAAGATATACTGGTCATGGCAAAGCGATCATCCTGGCAGAGTCAGCAGGCATCTCGTACGCAAAACGCGCGGGCGGTTTCGTTACGATGCCACCGCCTACTACACACGATACGACGGCTTCATCTTCAAAGCACTGACCGGTGTCGAATGCGAAGCTACTTTGGCAAGCTGTGGCGAACATGAAGACCATGACGACGATGAACACGGCCGCGAAGCCCTCGACCAGGTTCTATTCGAGCAACGCGATGCGAACTTCTTTGGAGCCGAGCTCGCCGGTCAATACGATGTGGCGCAGATCTGGCGGGGCACCTGGGGTATCGAAGGGCAGTACGATTTTGTCCGTGCGCGCTTTGACGAGGGCGGCAACGTCCCGCGCATTCCGCCACACCGACTCGGTGGTGGCGTCTATTGTCGCGATGCCAACAGGTTCGCGAAGGCGGAAGTGCTTCATGCCTTCGAGCAGAATCAAATCGGCGAGAACGAGACCGACACGCCCGGCTACACGCTCGTTTCGGCGGAGCTTTCCTAGCGGTTGAAATTGGATCCGGTTTCAGGCTTGGGCCCGTCGATGACCATCGGCGTAAAGGGTGAAAACCTCGCCAACGATGAAGTGCTCAACCACGCTTCGTTCAAGCGCCGCGAGGATGTTTTACTTCCAGGTGCCAATGTCCGCGTTTTTGGTTCGATAAAGCTGAACTGAGCTAGCGGCAGATCCAAAGCGGAGGCCGGGATAGGATCGTTCCGGCCTTCTCAATCGACACCGACGGTTGCGGAGCGCCGTTATCCGTCCTTTTCACGGATCGGGAACACGCTACAATTG
>DAOUZE010000322.1 GCA_030665765.1 Filomicrobium sp. | reverse complement strand
GCAAAGGCGACAGCACCCTGCGAGTGGGTGTGTGTACACGCGACGAAGGCATTGAGCGATTCCAGCCTGTGCACAAGACCCTCATCGATGAGACGGCCCAACGCGCGATACACTGTCGGAGGGGCCTTGACCCCTTCGGATTTGAGATCGTCGATAAGATCGTAGGCGCTGGCTGGCCTGCCCAGTTTGAGCAACGCTGAAAGAACTAGCTTTTCCTTTGCATTGAGAGGTCGTCGCTCGTCATTCCTCGCTGCCATTTTGGCTTCCCTGTCGCAAGCGAGGTCTGCACCCCATCTCGGCTCAGCCGGTTTCCATGTCGCGGATGCTATAACATACGAAACTCGCCAAACAAGGGAAAAGCCTTCCTTCAACGTGGCAATTGGCGGCAGTCGAGTTCGAGGCATGATTGAATTGCGCGGTGGACCGCTGATCGAAATCCTTGATCTCGGCCAGATCGAGCACCTGGATCGATAACTGTCTGTTCAACGCGTGACGGGAGAAAGCAAAAAAAGGCGCCGGAAGCCAAACTCCCGGCGCCACCAATTCGCTTCTGCGAGGCTAGGACCTAAGCGGCCTGAGTAGATTCGCTGCTCGCTTCGGCGGCTTCTTCGTCGGCAGCACGTCGATTGCGCGCGCTCTTCGAGAGCACGTCTGTGATCCGCTGGATCGCGCCGCGCTCGTCCAGTTTGAAGACTGCTGCAACCTCTCGAGACATGCGGTCAAGAGCGTCTTCGTATAACTGACGCTCCGAATAAGACTGCTCCGGCTGAGCTTCAGACCGGTACAAGTCGCGAACCACTTCGGCGATAGCGATGAGATCGCCCGAGTTGATTTTGGCGACATACTCCTGAGCACGCCGGCTCCACATCGTCCGCTTGACGCGAGCACGGCCCTTGAGCACGTCAAGAGCCTTATCAACGACATTGCCTTCGGCAAGCTTACGAAGTCCCACCGATTCCAACTTGCCGGTTGGCACCCGCAACGTCAGCTTTTCCTTTTCGAAATTGATCACGAAAAGCTCAAGCGACATGCCAGCAATTTCCTGCTCCTCGATCCCGATGATACGCCCGACGCCGTGCGCAGGATAAACAACGTGCTCGTTAGTCTTGAACCCGTGGCGCTGACTGACCGATTTTTTCTGAAGCAGCGCATCACTTTTCTCAGCGGTGTTTTCGGGAACGTCCTTCGGCGTTTTGACGGGTTTCACGGGTGAGCTGATCTTCCGCGCGGCAGCTTCAGCGATGGACGCGGCGACGGCTCGCGCCTGAGCACCACTTGCCACCATGGCGTTCACTGCCAGCGGTGGTGTAATCGTCTCACGCTTGGCCTTAGCCGCCGAACTGGTGCGCTTAGCTCTCGCTGGCTTGGCAGCGACAGTAGCCGACTTAGCAGGCTTCGCCGCAGCCTTAACTGCCGCCTGTGCAGGTGCTGCTGCCTTGGTTGACGTCTTCGACTTGGAGGCTGTCGTCTTCTTAGCCCCGGTATCGACTGCCGATTTCGCAGCTGCGACTTTGCTGCTGGCCGATTTGGCCACAGGCGACGCGCCTGTGGATTTCTTTGGTGCAACGGTAGCTTTTACGCTTTTAGCGGCCGTTGGCTTCTTTGCTTTAACGGTCTTCTGTGCGTTAGTAGCCGCCGGCGCAGCCGCACTTTTGCGGACCGTCTTGATCTTGCTCTGCGATGCGACAGTGGCTTTCGATGAGACGCCGCGAGACGAAGCTGCACTTCGGCCAGCTGTTTTCGACTTTGCCGGCGATGTCGCAGATTTCGACGAGGCCGCAGCGCTTGACTTAGATCTTGTCGTTGTCTTGGCCTTTGTGGAGGTTGTTTTCTTCTGAACCATAAAGTCTCACCTCTTCCCACGCACACTGACTGGCCGACGCCACTGTCAGACCAGTTCGCGAGCGACAAAGCTGCCGCCCGCAGAGAAACCCGCTTGACGGAAGATCCGTGAGCAGGACTCGAGACATGCGCCCTCGCGAATCCAAACCCGGATTGCAAAGTTCGCACCCATTCTGACTATGGCTTATGCTGTCCGCGATTGTACCCTCGGGCGGTGCGCGATATTGCGCTTGCGATCGTCCGTTCGTGCCATCACGAGTCGGTTGGACCCCCTTCGTTCACCCAGGTTCTCTAAGTGTTCAGCTATGCCACTCGTTGTTATCATAACACAATATTCACAGAAATTGAAGCGCCCTTTCGAGCTCTGCAAATACATAGTTACAGACGAACATTCGCGGAGAGATCCAAGAATAGGCTTCAGCTCAATTAATAGTGCTTAACTATAGATTATTAATATTAGTCGCCTTCGCCTGGCTTCTCGCTGAAATACTTCTCAAATTTTCCAGGTTCCTCGCGGTATTTGTCCGCGTCTGCTGGGGAATCTTTCTTCTGAGTAATATTCGGCCATTTTTCCGCAAAATCGCGATTGACCTCAAGCCACTTCTCGATGTCGGGCTCTGTGTCCGGCTTGATTGCATCAACCGGGCACTCCGGCTCGCAGACGCCGCAATCGATGCATTCGTCTGGATGAATGACCAACATGTTCTCTCCCTCGTAGAAACAATCCACGGGGCAAACTTCTACGCAGTCAGTGAACTTACACTTGATGCAATTCTCGTTGACGATATAGGTCATCCGCTCTTTCGATCTCTGATTTTCACACGCTCGTCAGCCGTGGGAAATCTCCACCCGGCCGCCATCACCGTTCTGCTGATCTAGCGCCATACTTGCCCTGTGCAAGAGGGACAAGCAAGTTGCGGACATTGAGTTTGTTTATTCACGTCTTCAATGACCTTGGCTATCGGACACCTTCCCCCTTTAGGCGCAGAAGCTGACGACGCTGTTTCTTACTCGGCCGAGCCGAGGGTGGATGCATTACAGTGGGACTCGTCCCCACAGTCGTGGGAGCTTTTCCGCTCGCCTTGCGCTGCGTTGGCGAACTGCGAAATTCGTTAACAGGCGTCAAGTCGGCATAGAGCTCTTGGGCTTCCGCCGCCGGGCCGCGACGGCGTCCTGCCTGCACCACCTCGAGAATGCGCACATCCCGATGAACCGACGCCGTGATCACATCGCCCGGCCTTACCGTGTGACTGGGCTTCTGAGTACGGACCTTGTTAACCCGTACTCGCCCGCGCTCAATGAGAGCTGCCGCCAGCGACCGCGTCTTCGCAACCCGAGCATACCACAACCACTTGTCGAGCCGTTGCGTTTCCTCAGCAGCATTTCGGCAAGCAGTGGCCTCAGAAGGTCTGTCGCGGTCGGACAACGCAGTTCTCTCGTGGTCTGGAGCTAACCTTCATTTTCACCCTGCTTTTCAAGCGCATCTTTGAGGACGCGCAACGCTGCAAAAGGTGAATCGGGATCAACAGACGCAGTCTTCTTGGGCCCTGAAGAGTGAAACTCCGGACGGCGTCCACGTCCGCGTCCGCCAGCAGCATCCTGCTTGCCCTGCCGGTTAGGTCGGGATCCTCTGTCTTTTCCGCCTTCTGCGCGCTGCCTCGGAGGCTTGGAGTTTTGCGGCCTGCCCTGCTGACCGGATCTCCGCGACCGCCCGTCGCCTTCCTCCCGCCCTGATGACTGATTCGCATCGTCACGTGCCGACCTGTCTTGTTGTTGGGATTCACCCCTGCCCAACTGACCCGCATGAGAGTTCCGGCGGCCCCGACCCCGGCGAGGATTGCGATCACCCTCCGCCCGGTAACGGCGCGGCCGCCAGATTTCAATATAGTCGATAGTGTCTGTGGTTTCGTTTTGGACTTCGCCGTCAGCGTTCACTGTGGCCGCAGCACCGTCAGCGACCTCTTCAGACGCCGGCTCGGAAACACCTTCAGCGCCAGCATCAGCCTGTTCAACGGTGTCCAATACCGGTGCGTCCTCTGAAGGCTTAATTTCAGCGGTCGCCGGAGTGGAAGTGTCACCATCAGTGGCAACAGTCTGTGAAGTAGCCTCAAACTCGCCAGCGGAGCGATCGATTTCAACGCCTCCAGATTGCACCACGACAACGCCTTCATCATCACCAGCGGCTGTCCCAGCCGCAGCCGTATCAGCCGACAGTGACGTCCGCGTCGTGAGTTGCTCGGCATTCGGGACCGAGGGCTTCTCATCAATCTTTGTGTCAGGCCCGTCTGTCGCTTCCTCGAACGGTTTCGACTCCGCTTCTTCCGACTTTGGAGCAGGTTTTCGCTCCAGACGGAAGCCCAGCGC